>JAYTRB010000678.1:0-3688 GCA_043746425.1 Planctomycetia bacterium | reverse complement strand
AGTGGCTGGCGATTTGGATGAGACCGCAAAAAACCATCAGGGCTCAGGCTGTGGTGCTTCGATTTTAGACGGGGCCCGGATGAGTGTGGCTTCGTGTGCGGGTGATCCGGTGGGGGAGGTTGACGCGCCATAGAATCCTGTGTGTTCGAAGGCGTCGCACCAGGCATGGGCGTTGGCGATCGTCCATGAATCAGAGACCTGGCACGGCCGCGCTGCGTTTGTCTGGCTTGATTGGCGGCACGCGAGTCGGCAAACTGAGATCCCGTAAGTTGTCAATCTTTCAGACTGCCGAGCAAGTATCATCATGCCCGAGTTAATCGCCCAGCGGCTCCTGACCGAGCTGAATCGGATCCGCCTGATCGATCCGCATTCGCACATCAACCCGCATGCGGCGGCGTCGACGACGCTGGCCGATATTCTCGGGTATCATTATTTCACCGAGCTGGCGCACTCGGCGGGTCTACCGAAGGAGCAAATCGAAGAAGAGGGAATTTCGCCCAAAGAAAAAGTGTCGCGGCTGATTCCGAAGTTGCGAGACATTGAAAATACCATTCAATACAGCTGGTTGATTCATATCTGCAAGACGTTTTTTTATTTTGAGAGCGACACGATCACTGCCGGGAACTGGGAGGGATTATACGATCGGGCGCTTGAGAAACTGTCGCAACCCGATTGGGAAGAGCAGGTGCTTGAGCGCTCGGGGCTCGAGGCGGTATTTCTGACTAACGAATTCGACGACCCGCTGACGGGCTTCGATACGAATCGCTACATTCCCTGCCTGCGCACCGACGACCTTGTTTTTCAGCTCGCGAAGTCCGAGACTCGCGAGCGGCTGGCCAAACTGACGAATATCGAATTCGATAACCCGCTGGAGTTTGAGCAGACGCTGGGCGCTTTATTTCTGCATTTCACGAGACACGGGGCGCGGGCCGCTGCTGTTTCGCTGCCCCCCGATTTTGAACCGGTTCCAGTTTCGGCCACCGTGGCCGGCCAACTGTTCGCCGGGCTGCGGTCGGGATCTGGACTTTCGCTGGACGAAAAGCGGGCGTTGTCGCAATTCGTGTTCTGGAAGCTGACCGAGAAATGTGCTGAGTTCAAGCTGCCGTTCGACTTGATGATCGGCGTGAATCGACGGGTCTATGAAGGGGGTGTGCATCAGGGGCAGGATTTGTTCGACAGCCGCTGTTCGTTGATTCAGTATCGCCGGCTGTTTAATGCCTTTCCGCAGGTGACATTTCCGGTTTCGGTGCTGTCGCACGGCATGAACCAGGAGCTGGTGAGTTACAGCTGGATCTTTCCGAACGTGGTGACGAACGGCCACTGGTGGTATTCAAATACGCCAGCGTATATCGACCATGATTGCCGCACACGTTTGCAGGCGATTCCGCAGACCAAGCAGATCGGGTATTACAGTGACATGTACAAGCTTGAGTTTGGGCTGCCGAAATTTGCGATGTACCGGCAGGTTCTGGCACGGGTTCTGGCCGAGGACTTCGTCATCGGACGCAACTGGCACGAAGACAAGGCGCTGCGTCTGGGGCAGATGGTGCTGCGGGAAAACGTTGAGCGGATCTTTCCGAAGCGTTAATGCGGCTCACGCGACCAAACGCCACGTTGAACCCTGCCCGCGCTCGACAGAAGCAAGCTTCACGTTTGGCCGTTCGATCGACCGCGATGCAGGTTGCATGCGGCGCGCGGCGGCCATAAAATCGTAGGATTAGAACGAATGTCTTAAATAACAATCTAAAGAGTCGCGGCGGCGGCGCGTGCGTGCAGCGAACGTCGCTTGCCAGCCCGCCGCCAAACTGGAAAAGGCGAAATATCAGGCAAGCGAAAAGGGGGGCAGTTGCCTCGCTGCCGGCTGTTTTCTTCGAGGCTTGTCGATCTTACTTGCAGGCTGTCCCCTTTTTTAACATGCGGTTAAGGGTTGGAATTGGTCTGCCCTGAATCGCAGGAACGTCTCATGCCCAGCATTGTCATTCTTAAGGCCGGCGAGTCGATGACTCATGATTTGTCGCGCGACGAAACGGTGATCGGCCGGCATCCGGAATGCCACATACAGATCGACTCGAACATGGTTTCGAGAAAGCATTGCCGGCTGTTACGCGATGGAAATCGGTTTTTGGTCGACGACATGGGGAGCGGGAACGGCACGACAGTCAATGGCGTGCGGATCGTCAGTCCCACGCTTCTGGCACATGACGATCGGATCAAGCTGGGGCCGATTTTGATACGGTTCGTCGATCAGGCGACGGCCCATAATCGTCCTACGAGCCCTCCGGGCGGCGCGGGACCGCGCCCCGGCGGACCGCCCCCGGCTTTCAAATTCAACCTCACCGAAGACACCGAAGATTCGGCGCCGATTACCGGATCGTTGGGGGGCGACAGCGGTCGTTTTGGTGCTCTCGACGTGCAACCGGCGGCCAAATTGAGCGGGATTCTGGAAATCAGCCATTCGCTGGCGGGAACCGTCGATCTGAGCACCTTGCTGCCCAAGATGCTCGATACGCTGTTTACGATTTTTCCCAGTGCCGATCGAGGCTGCATTCTTTTGAAAGACGGCGTTACAGGGCAGATGATTCCGCGGGCAATCAAGCACCGTCGTTCGGGAGTTGACGAATCGATTAAGCTCAGCCGCACGATCTTGAACAAGGTACTGGCCGACAAGACGGGCATTCTGTCGGCCGATGCTTCGAGCGACGCGCGGTTTCAGGCCAGCGAATCGATCGCGAATTTTACGATTCGCTCAATGATGTGTGTGCCGCTTCTGGGGTTGGATGGCGAGCCACTGGGAATCATCAACATCGACACGCAGAACGCGCTCAAACAGTTCCAGAAGGATGATCTGGATTTGCTGATGGCCGTGGCCGGGCAGGCAGCACTGTCATACGAAAACGCGAGACTGGTCGTCAGCTACACCGAAAAACTGAAACAGGACAGCGAAATGCAGATTGCCGCCGGCGTGCAGCGGGCTCTGTTGCCCGAGCATCTGCCGCAGGTTCGCGGGTACGAATTCTCGGCATTGTACGAATCGGCACAGGCGGTCGGGGGCGACTACTACGATTGCCTGCTGTTGCCGGGCAACCGGGTGGCTTTGGCTTTCGGCGACGTGGCGGGGAAAGGGGTTCCCGCGTCACTGGTGATGTCGCGGCTGTCGAGCGTCGTGCAATGCACGTTGGAGTTCGTCGAAGATGTGGGGGAAGCGGCGGCACGCATCAATGAGCACATGTGCTCGCATGCCATCGAAGGTCGGTTTGTGACGTTCACGTTGGCCATCATCGATCTGACGACCGACGAGATGTCACTGATCATCGCCGGGCACATGTCGCCGATGATTCGCCTGACCGACGGCACGATTGAAGAATTTTCGGAGGAATCGATCAATCTGCCCGTGGGGGTCATGGAGGGGCTGACCTACGAGGTTTTGAAACGCACCCTGAAGCCTGGCGAAACGGTCGTCATCTATACCGATGGCGTCAGCGAGGCCATGAACGCGGACAGCGACTTGTATGGAGTCGAACGCTTGCGAGCGATGATTTCAAAGAGTGCTTCTGAACCAGCCAAACTGGCTCAGGCGATACTGGCCGACGTCAAGAAACACGCCTCTGGTCACCCACAGAACGACGACATCACGCTGATGGTGTTCGGACGGACGACCAGCGGTGAGTGACGGCAGTTGGGGTGGTGC
>JAYTRB010000677.1:0-2181 GCA_043746425.1 Planctomycetia bacterium | reverse complement strand
CCGCACTCGAACGTTTACTCTCAGGGTTACGTGGTCTTTCAAGACAAATGGGGCCAGCGGCAGTCGATGCAGCATGTGTCGGAAATGCGGTGCATGATTCGGCCACTGCCGACTGTCGCCCGCCTGCGGACTCGCGAAAATCACGTTACTGTCAGCCCCGGCGAATCGCGAACCTGCCTTCTGCAGCTTGACCGGACGACGAATTTCAGCGGGCCGATGCACGTGGAACTCGTGGAACCCCCCGCGGGCCTGCACATGGCCGACGTCATCATCGCCGCCGACCAGACGACGGCCATCGCCACGATCACCGCCGACCCAGGTCTGGCACTGCCAGCATCGGCCCACCTCAAGTTTCGCGGCACGGGCGACTTAGCGCGCGACGTCACAGTGGTCAGTGAAGTCAGCCTCCCCGTAACGGCCGAATAGGGCTTCCGACGAAAACGAGACGCCGCTCTTTGTTTCGGCCAAGCGAAGAGCTGCGTCTCGTTTTCGTCCGTATCGTCATATGCTGGTTGAAATTGTGCGACAGAATCGAATCAAGCGTGCCTCGAGACAGAAGCCGCAGGGCGGCAGAGGCGAAACCAAAACGAAAATCGCGTAAAATGAACGACGGTGAAGAGGAGCAAGCCCCATGGCCGACGAGAAGGAACCTGCTCCCGCAGGATCGGACGAAAAGACGGTGCCAGAACCCACTAAGCCAGTTTACGAGGCGAATCCAAAACATAGCGAGCCGTGGCAATCTGGAGCCCGCGGTCGGTTATGCGAAAAGAATGTGCGGCCCATGGCGCAGAAATTACTGGATGAAAGCACGCTGTATGACGGGGCGCGTTACGCTGTCCACGAAGGCCACGCGTATTGTGCCCAAAGGCATCAGACCCGGCGCTGGCACGGTTATCCTACCGGATGGCGTAATGTGCCTGCCAAGCTGCGGACGCAATGGGTCAAGGCAGACCGGGTGAAAAAGCGCCCCATCGATAAGTACTGAAAATAGCACGATGAACAAGTCCAAGGAAAAAGACATATTGGTTGGCAGCAAGACGCGCTTCGCCTTGATCGACAAAGTCGAGAAGGCCGTTGAGAAACTCAATGCGTATCGAGCAGCACAATTCACCGCTGCCGTCACCGGCCAGATCGACGTTCGCAAACATGGCCAGGAGGCCAGATGATGCGAGTCGAGGTTAATCCCAACCTTCTGCAATGGGCCATTGAGCGGGCCGGTTGTCGCAGTGGGTACCTGCACGACAAATTCCCCAGGCTCGACGACTGGGAACGCGGCGATGCCCAACCCACACTCAAGCAACTCGAAGACTTCGCCAGAGCAGCCTATGTGCCCGTCGGCTACCTGTTCTTACCCACGCCACCGGAAGAAAACCTTCCCATCCCCGACCTGCGCACCGTGGGTGGCAAGGGCGTGACCCGCCCCAGCCCAGATCTGCTTGACATGATCTACCTCTGCCAGCGTCGGCAGGCTTGGTATCAAGACTATGCCGAGGGCGTCGGCGAAGGCGCGAAGACTTTTGTGGCATCGGCGAAGCTCAGCCATTCCGCAGAACGTGTGGCCGGCGACATGCGGCAACGGCTTGAATTCAGCGTCGCCGAACGCCGTACGTATCGCACCTGGGAAGAGGCCCTTCGTCGCTTCATCGAACAGGCCGAGGAGCAGGGCATTCTCGTCATGGTGAGCGGGGTTGTTGGCAGCAACAACAAACGCCCTCTCGAGCCTGACGAGTTCCGTGGCTTTGCACTGGCTGATAAGGTAGCCCCGCTGGTCTTCATCAACGGAGCCGATACGAAGGCCGCTCAGATGTTCACGCTGGCGCACGAACTGGCCCATATCTGGCTCGGCCAATCGGCTTTGGGCGATGTCGGTCCATCTGCGACGCACAAGGTCGAGATTTGGTGTAACCGCGTAGCAGCCGAACTCTTAGTGCCATTGGCCGACCTGAAGACCGAGCTAGGAAAGGAGAGCCCGACCGACGCGATTCAACGCCTTGCGAGAGCCTTCAAGGTCAGCACGCTCGTCATCCTTCGAAGGCTGCTCGATGCCCGAGTCATTTCGCGGGACCGATTTGACACGGCCTATGCCGCACAAATTGCAAAGCTGGCCTCCAAAGAAAAAGCGAGTGGCGGCAACTTTTATCTGACACAAGGCGCACGCCTCAGCAAGCGATTTGCACGGGC
>JAYTRB010000676.1:0-1651 GCA_043746425.1 Planctomycetia bacterium | reverse complement strand
GAAGATCTGGAGCGAATCAAACCCGGCGCCGCGAGGGAATGAAAGGGCGGGTTGCCGGTTTCGAGCATCAGTGCCCCTCTCTCACAAAGGGATGGTCTTCGCGGAATTTGTAATTCTGTTTCTCGGCGCCCAGCCAGTCGCCCGACCGATCTGTTTGACGTTGTTCTTGCATAACTGAACGGCGGGCGGCCTCGCGGGCCGAACGTTTCGTCGACAGAATTTACGACCTCGTTACGAAGAAGTCGCCGCAGTCGCAATCGCGATGTTCGCCCTTAAATGGTCGATGTTTAGACCACCCACGACCAGACTGTCGACGCCTGCGGTGCGCAGCACGAAGTCGATGGCCCCGGCCGCTGGAAGTCTTCCCGAAGCCAATCCCTTTTTGACCACGACTCCCACGCCGCGCTGGGCAGCTTCGGCAATCGCCAGGGCGTGCGACGGGTCGTCGGCGTGGTATTCGACCATGATGACGTCGGCCCACTCGAGAGCCAGCCGCGCTCCTTCGACGGTTTTGCCCGACAGGCCGATCGACTGTATCAGCCCCTGTCGTTTCAACTCCTGCAGCGTCGACACCGCATCGGTTGCCTGCTGAACGTGCGCATCGTCACCAGGGGAATGGATGAACACGATATCGAGCACGTTTGTTTGAAGTCGTCTGAGGCTGCTCTCGACGCTCGAACGTACTCCGGCAGCAGAAAAATCATAGCGCGATTCTCCATTCTCGAATATTTCGCCAACCTTGGTCGAAAGAATATATTCGCGCCGCCGCTGGCCGATCGACCGGCCGATGCCTTCTTCGCTGAGACCGTAGGCAGGAGCCGTGTCGATGAACGTGATTCCCATGTCAAGAATTGCGTTCAAGAGACGCCCGACGGTCTGTTCGTCGGGAAGGGCGTAGGTCTCGGCGTACTTCGTCTTTTCATTCCTGCCAATCTTGAAAGCGCCAAATCCAATGGGGCTGACGGTGAGGCCGGTCTTTCCCAGTGGTCGTCGTTGCATTGCGGATTTCCGGAATTTTAGGACGACCCTCTCAGGTTGTCCGGGTTCAAGGGGCCGGCTGCTAGGCCGCTTCGCGCGCGTGTCGATCATCATCGACGCAATGCCAGTGGGCGATCATCTCCCAGGGCGGCAGTGCGACAAGCGGTCGCGGCCAATCGGTCAATTCCTTTAAATCGAATGCCCCACCCTCAGAATCGGTCAGACGTTCTAGGGCCATCCGTGCCAGTTGTGGAGCCAGCGCCAACTTCGTGGGCCACGCGGTAACGACGTTTCCCTCGACAAGCGTCAGTGCGGTATCGGGCCGACCGCCGCGCGGCATCGCCCCCTCGGCCCGATCGACTCGATAGGTGGCCCATTCGCAATTCGACAGAGCGATGCCCGGCAGTACCGCTTCCAATTCCCTGCGGGCTTGGCCGATCAGCGAGCGCTCGTCGACGGCGACACCTTCTTCTGCGAGTTGTCCCCCGACTTGCCAGACGGTTCTGCCTTGCGCGTCGTGGTCAGATGTAATCGTGACCCGCGTCCGTGCGCCGTCAACGCAGTGTCCATTCAGAATTGGCAGTCGGCCGCGAAGCAGCAGCATGTGCAACGGTCGCTTTTGCATCGCCTCGGACGGTAATCCACAGAGCTGTCGCAAGGCGGCATTGCCGGC
>JAYTRB010000675.1:0-1522 GCA_043746425.1 Planctomycetia bacterium | reverse complement strand
TCTGATTGCCGCCTTGGTTTTTTCTGGGGGGCCGGTTCATTCTGTCATCTTCCCGCAGAGAGAGCGATTCTGTCAACCTTGGCTCACACGACTTACGGTGGATTTCTTGCGGCCTTCTGGCGTCGATCATGCAGTGGGCCACAGCGAGCTGGCGATTTCATCGCGATCGGCCGGCGACAGGCTCGCCCGATGGCGACGCGGCTCAACGCGCTCGATGCGATTTTCCTGCGTCATTTCTGGCGAAATACAACGTACCGCAGCAGCAACCCCGTCACGATCACTCCGCCGCCGATCCAGGTCGAAAGGCTCACGTCGTCTCGGCCAGGCCAGAAGAGCCACACCCAAAACGGGTTTAAGATGGCTTCCATCAACGTGATCAGGCCGGCTTCCTGGGCCGGAACGCCGGCCAGGCCCCTGGCAAACAGAACATAGGGCAATCCCATCTGAAACGCTCCCAATACGGCAATGACGGCCCATTGGGGGGCAGAAGGGATCAGCCCCAGAGTTGTCACCCAGGGAATCAAAACGGCCGCGCTGACGAGGTGGTTGAGCACCACCAGCCACGCCGAGTCTTCCTCACGCAAGGCGCGCAGGGAGGTGATGACCCCCCCGTACGCCAGACCGCTTCCCAGTGCCAGTAGTGTTCCGGCAAACTGGCTGCCATTCCATTGTCCTCCGACGATGCAGGCGATGCCGGTTAACCCGAATGCCAGTGCCATCAGGTTTGCGCGGGTGACGCCTTCCCGAAGAAAGAAGACGCCAAATAAGAACGCCCAGCCAATTCCCGTGTATTGCAGAAAGATAGCCGCGGCGGCTGTGGCCCGCGTCATCGCCGCGATGAACAGATAATTCATGGCCGCAAAGGCGATGACCATCGGCAACATCGGCAACGTGAACCGGGCCCGCTTCCAATCGACGAACGGCAGCAGGCACAAGCCGGCGAGCAAGGCCCGCAGACAGGCGATGAGGGGCCCGCGCTGGCTGGGGGGAAGGGCTTCGAGCGGCGGACTTTTCACCAACGCTCCGCTGGTGCTCCACAGCACGGCCGCCGTGACCAGCAGCAATCGGTCGCGCACGCTAGACGTCACAGAGCCGCACCGCCTCTGTCAAACCCTCTAACGGGTCGCGGGTGGGAATGAATTCCTGGGCAACGAAACCCTTGTAGCCCGTTTTTACGATTTCTTCCATAATCGGGCGGTAGTTGATCTCCTGCTTGTCGTCGAGCTCGCGCCGCCCGGGGTTTCCTGCGGTGTGGTAGTGTCCGATGTACTCTTTATGCTGACGGATGCGAGTCATGATGTCGCCATCCATGATCTGCACATGGTAAATGTCGAACAGCAGATTGAGTCGAGGCGAGCCGACTTTCTTAATGATTTCGATGCAATAGTCGGTGTGGTCTCCCTGGTATCCGGGGTGACCTTTCATCTCTTCATCGACGCGGCTGTTGAGCATCTCCAGGCACAGATTCACCTTCTTTTTCTCGGCGTAGCCCACGATCTGCTTCAGTCCTTCGACGCAGTTC
>JAYTRB010000674.1:0-2576 GCA_043746425.1 Planctomycetia bacterium | reverse complement strand
GCGGGCAACGACTATGTGTATGTCGATTGCTTCGCCGAGGCTGTTCCCCGGGATGTTCCGCAACTGGCAATTGCGGTTTCCGACCGCCACAAGGGAATCGGGGCCGACGGACTGATCCTGATCTGCCCGTCGGAAATTGCCGACGCCCGGATGCGGATGTTCAATGCCGACGGCAGTGAATCCGAAATGTGCGGTAACGGAGTGCGGTGCGTCGCCAAGTATGTGTACGATCACGGAATCGCCCACAAGAATCAGTTGCAGATTGAAACGGGCCGAGGCGCGTTGACGCTCGATCTCGAAATCACCCAGGGAAAGGCGTCGCGCGTGAGCGTGAATATGGGAGCGCCGATTCTAGAAGGGGCGAAAATCCCGACAACCCTGGCGGGTGACCCGCCCATTCGGCAAACGCTTTCAGCCGGCGGAAGGGATTTCGACGTGACCTGCGTTTCGATGGGTAATCCGCACTGCGTCACGTTTGTCGATCACCTGAGCGACGACTGGGTCTTGCGAATCGGGCCCGAAATCGAACGCCATCCGGCGTTTCCGCGTCGCGTCAACGCTGAGTTTATTCAGATCGTTTCAACCCGCGAGTTCCACATGCGTGTCTGGGAGCGCGGCTCAGGAGAGACACAGGCGTGCGGAACGGGGGCCTGCGCTTCGGCGGTGGCCGCCGTGTTGAATAACCTCACCGAACGTCGCGTCCTGGCACATCTTCCAGGAGGAGACTTGGAACTGGAATGGGCCGCAACGGGCGAAGTGTATCTCACCGGCCCGGCGGTCGAGGTCTACACGGGCGACTGGCCGGGCTAAGGGGCGGCCGGGCTGAGGCGCTGGCCGTAGCTCGGTCTTGGCCTCAATTTTCGTTGATCCTTTTTATCTCGTTACTTTCCAGCCCGGTCTGCGTTCAGATTCTTGTCTGCGATCGGGACCACGGTGACATGTCCGTTGTTCTCCAAGACAGCAAAGCGGACTTCTTGCAGACTCGCACAGCCTTCCGCCCGCAGCGATGCTTCGAGTTCGTGCGTTGTCATTTGAACCGTTCGCAGGGCCTCATGATTAACTCGACCGTTGTGGACCAGGATGAGCGGGTGGCCTTCGATGAGCGACTCCAACCGTTTGCTGCGGTAGGTGATGAACGCCACAATCCAGTTCAGCCCGACCAGCGTCGTAGCCGAAATCAGCCCCCCCGTAATGCTGTTGTCGCCACCGTTCATCGAATTCTGCACGGCATTGCTGAGGACCAGCAGCAACACCAGGTCAAAGGGGGCCAACTGCCCGACCTGCCTTTTCCCGGTCAGCCGCAGCAGCACGAGCAGGAACGCGTAAACCACGGCGGCTCGTATCAGGAACTCCCACCAGCGCAGGCTGATGTCCCACATGATTGAAACTCCCGGAATCGAAAGTCGTGGCTCTTTCGGACGAATCCCTATCGGTCATGCCAACATTGTCGTCCATCCTACGGCAACTCTACGATCTGGGGTTTAAAGCCGTTCGGATCGCGGTTCTTGGACGGGATTGTACCCCCACGTTTCGATCGCCGCAAATCATGGTCTTTCGCGTGCGATAACGATTGGTGAACTTGTTTTTCTGCCATCTTGCCGCGGATGATCGAGCCGGGCCGAATGACACGAGCGACCCCGCCGGCAGTTCGTGATACCTGCGGTATGGCCAGGGGCGCTACCGATGTCCCGGCAAGATAAATCCCCCTGTTTCCTGCATTTTGGCAAGTTGGATCCGCTTGGAATGCGTCTCACGAGACTGTACGACATGGATTGCTGCCGAATGACGTCCAGAACGCTGCCATTTTCCTGGGCAAAATGAGCAATTCTTCGTTATCCAATTTTTCCAGACTGCCACCAAGACTGTCGGGTCGCCGGTTACGCACGCTGCGTTTGATGTTTAAAGCACGCGCTCGCCAATCGTCTCTGAGTCGGCGGCATGGGTGGCGTTCGATGGAAGCAATTCCTCTTCATCAATTCGCGCGACAAAAAGATTTTTAGAACACTAATTCACACTAATTTACGCGAATCATCGTCAGGAAAACGGCATTGAACGGCGCGCGACCGACTCAACCTGAAAACAGAATGCCCGATGACTCTGCTGGAACCAGGGGAGCGGCCGTGGATGGCAGTGGTTCGATGTCGTTGGCTTACACGACGAGAATATTTTTGAACCACTTTTCTCACGGAATTTACGCGAATTGCCACCTGCCTTAAATAAAACTGTCTGCATTCCGTTTGCCAGTTGAGTCGGTCGCGCGCCGTTGGCCGTCGCTTGTTCAAAGATGATTCGCGTAAATTAGTGTGAATTAGTGTTCTTTCCTTTTCTTCCTTTTCGAATTCCACCGGTCGAGATTTCCAAGATCAAAGAAAACGATTATCGCCAGGGGCTGCGTTTCGCCGGAACCGGTCTCCTGCCAAGATAAATCCCCCTGTTCCCTGCGGTTTTTTTGCAATTTGGATAAGCTTGGAATGCCGGGTCGCCGGTTACGCCTGACGGCTCGTTCCCGCCTTGTCGTCTCTAAATTTTAAGCATACGGCGAATACCCGATTTCGCTTCGAGCGTCCGCCAGATAA
>JAYTRB010000673.1:0-2634 GCA_043746425.1 Planctomycetia bacterium | reverse complement strand
GCGATCAGTCACAACAAACCGCACGAAGTTTGCGGCACGCGTTGAAATGCTGTTGGGCTGGCTGTCAGAGGTTGCGCAGGGGTGCGGTCGTGTCTGGTTAGTGTTGGCCGCGTCATCCAAAAATTTTGCGAAAGATCGCGACCACGGCCACTAAACGAATACAACCGGGGCTGTGGGGTTCCTGGCTACTACGGTGTCATTGACAAGTGGCGCCGGATTCGCTTTCCTCCTGTTCAGGCGGATATGAAATCCGCCTCATTTATTCACGGTCAACGTTCAGGAGCCAGGGTGGCGACGCCTTTCATCAAACCGCAGACTCTTAAGGGGTTTCGCGATTATCTACCGTCGGTGGCGATGGCCCGCGAGCGCCTCATGGAAATCGCGCGCCACGTTTACCGCAGCTATGGTTTTTCTCCCATCGATACCCCGGCGCTCGAATACGCCGAAGTTTTGCTGGGCAAAGGCGGCGATGAATCGGACAAGCAGTTGTTCCGCTTCACCGATCAGGGGGGGCGCGACGTCGCTCTGCGTTTCGACCTGACCGTACCCTTCGCACGCTTCGCCGCGCAGCATCTCAATGAGATCGGCACCCCATTTAAACGCTACCATCTCGGCAGTGTGTGGCGCGGAGAGAATACGCAGCGGGGGCGGTACCGCGAGTTCATGCAGTGCGACTTCGACACGATCGGCACCGAATCGAATGCCGCCGACATAGAAATTCTGCTGGTCATTCACGATCTGTTCGTCGCCATTGGTTTTGAAGGCTTCACGATTCGCGTCAACAATCGCCGCGTTCTCAACGGTCTGCTCGATATGCTGGGGCTTGCCGAGAAGACTGCCGGGGTTCTTCGCGCCCTCGACAAACTGCATAAGATTGGCCGCGATGGCGTGATCGCTGAATTAGTAGAGCGTGTCGGCGCGACAGCCGAACAAGCGGGCAGTGTGCTCGATTTTGCTGCGCTCAAGGGGTCGCCAGATGAGATTCTTAATGATCTTCAGACGCGTCTGGCCGGCAGCGCGGCAGGGCAGGATGGAGTCTCTCAATTGCGAGAACTTTTCTCGGTTGCCGCAGGGGCGGGCGTTCCTGCCGAGCGGATCGAGCTCGATGTCTCGATTGCCCGCGGGCTCGATTATTACACAGGGACCATTTATGAAACGTTTCTGACTGACGACCCAGGCATCGGCAGTGTCTGTTCTGGCGGGCGCTACGATAATCTGGCCGAACTGTTCACGAATCAGAAACTGCCGGGAGTAGGGGCCAGCCTGGGGCTCGACCGGCTTCTGGCCGCGCTTGAAAATATGGGACAAATCGACGCCACCACGACACCGGCGCCGGTACTGATTGTCTTGTTCGACCCGCACCTGATGCCGAATTATCATCGAATCGCCAGAGGGCTGCGAAAGGACGGAATCAACGTTGAGGTCTTCCCCGATGCCCGTGCGGTAGGGAAGCAGCTCAAATACGCCGATCGCCATGGTTTTCGCCTGGCCCTCATTGCCGGCTCTCAGGAGTTTCAGCTTGGGCAATGGAAGATCAAAGACCTGAAGAGCGGCGAGCAGGTGACGGTGGCCGAAGCAGGCCTGACAGATGAAGTTCAGAAGTTACTCGCCTCGAAATAGTCTGCCCCAGAGTCAACGAGGTCGCAGAACGATGGGCTACAGCCCCTCAAGCTGTGTCGCCGAATCGCCGAATTTGTCGAGCTTCACGTTCATGCGGTCCAAGATCGAAAGATACAGACTGCACAGCCTGCGGTTTTCGTCGCCGCGATCGGTATAGTCGAGAACCCGACCCGTGGCGAGAGTTCCGCCAAGACCGCCAGCAAGAAGTACCGGTACTTTGCCCGAGTCGTGCTGACTTCCCGACCAGAGATTCGAGATGAACAGCAGGCAAGAGTTGTCGAGTACCGTAGATTCTCCCTCGGGCATCGCGGCCAGACGGCTGGCCAGATAAGCCAACTGGCTCACGTAGTACCGCGACACACGCTCGTAGGCATCTGAATTGTCGTCGTGCGAGGCGGGGTGGTGCGCTAAACGCACGTCGAGGAATGGATAGAAAAGGCCCGAGAGATCGCGACACATCAAGAGCGTGGCCACCCGCGTTTTGTCGGTCTGAAAAGCCAGCGCGATGACGTCGCACATCAGCCGCATGTGCTCGCGGATATCTTCGGGAAGACCATTGTCGGGGCGCGGCAGCGTGATGGCCCGACGGCCTTTGTTTTCGGCCCGATCGTCGGCCTTCGACTTCATCGTGCGCGTCCGTTCAATCTGCTTTTCGAGCGCGCGAACGCTGGTCAGGTATTCATCGAGCTTTCGCTGGTCGGCGCGGCTGACAAGCCGATTGAAGTGCGCGGCGTGTTCCTGGACACGATCGAGAATGCTCTGAGTGCGCTTGCTGCCCTGGTTGTCGAACAGGCTGTCGAAGGCGAGCGACGGATAAACCTCCATGGGTACGGGCGAGTCTGCGTCCTGCCATGAAATGTGAGAACTGTAGGCCATCGAGAAATTTGTCTCGTGATAGCCGGTAATCGGCTGCTCGCAGCCGAGAACGAGACTGGACTGCGGCGTCTCTTCTCCCAGGCGACTGGCGAGCACCTGGTCCATGCTGATGCCTCCCCTGAGCACCGCGCCCTTTTG
>JAYTRB010000672.1:0-3557 GCA_043746425.1 Planctomycetia bacterium | reverse complement strand
AGTCGTTTCGAGCCATGGCTGATACATTGCGCGGACAATTCCTGATTGCCGGGCGGAGCCTCCGCGACGAAAATTTCTTTCAGTCGGTCGTGCTGATTGTCGAGCACGGATCGGGCGGGGCAATGGGCGTCGTTATCAACCGTCCATCGGGCGTCACAGTGGCGCAGGCCCTCAAGAACCATTTCGAACTGCCCGAGAATGGAGAGATGGTCTATGTCGGCGGACCGGTCGAGCGAAATGCCCTGTTCATCCTCCATAATGACGACGATCTGGACGGTTCCGAAACGCCGGTCATCGAGGGGCTGTTCGTAGGGAGCAGTCCCGACACGTTTGAACGTGTCGTTCGGCGAATTGCCAATGGCGACGATGAGCTCAAGTTTCGGGTGTATTTTGGCTGCGCCGGATGGGCGCCCGATCAACTCGAAGGCGAATTAGCGCGCAACGACTGGCTCATCTGCCCTGCGACTGCGGCGCGCGTATTCGACGTCGATCCGTACAATGTCTGGAGCATGACTGTCGCCGACTATAATCGAGCCAACCCCCTGCTGCCGGGTTTCACCGGCAATCCCGAGCTGAATTGAGCCTGCGGGAGCGAAAGTACCCAGGCTAGACGTCCACCGTCGATTGCCGCGTCGCGGCGTCGAATTCACAGTAGTTGCAGGTAATCTCCTGGCCAGGTTGAATGTCTTGAATGGTAATGGTCTGGGTTCCCTCAGTGCGGGTGTTCGGAGTGTCGGAATGATTCATGTATTTCGCGTCGTCGCTGCACAGAACGTAGTGTCCGGTCGCTATCTCGGTATAGATAAATCTCCTGATCTGATCTCGGGCGTTCTGTGAAAGCTCCTCGAATTGGTCCCGAGACATGACGACGTCGAAGCCGGGCCGAAGGATCCAGATCACCGTGTCTGCGGGAATGCTTTCGCGGGCGATGAGGCCTCGGCCGTGAATGCGGCTGCGGCCCATCGACGCATTGACTAATAGCATGCTGCCTTCTCCTTCGATCCGGGCGCGTTTAGATCAACAGCCGATTGGCCGGTTTGAATGGCCGTTCAATAGCACCACCCGAATGCAGTGCGACGCGCTGTAGATTACCGTCAGAGGATTGCCCCGTGCAATGAAATCGTTAAGATGAATGCCAATGCAATTGCGGCTCTTCACTTCTCGAACGATTTCGTATGGATTCACTTCCAGCAGTTCCATTCTCATCTGTCGCTGCCGAGCTCGCGATTAGCGCGGCGCAGGTCGAAAACGTCGTGCAGCTGGCCGATGAAGGAAACACTGTGCCCTTCATCACCCGCTATCGCAAAGAACGAACCGGCAATCTCGATGAAGAGCAGATTCGAACAGTCCTGGCGCGCGTCACGGCGCTGCGGCAATTGGCCGAGCGGGCGGCCACGATTTTGCGGCTCATTGAGGCCCAGGGCAAACTGACCGCCGAACTTCGACAACAGATCGAACAGGCCGATTCGCTCAAGCGGCTCGAAGATCTGTACTTGCCATACAAGCCCAAGAAACAGACCCGCGCTGCGGCGGCCCGCGAACGGGGGCTCGAACCACTGGCCGATGCCATCTGGAACCTGTCCTCCGAATTGACCGATCTCGAAGCCGCGGCCGGTTCATACATCAACCCCGAGAAGGATCTGCCGTCTACGGCCGAGGTCCTGCAGGGCACCGCCGATATTCTCGCTGAACGAATCAGTGAAATTGCCGAGGTTCGCGCCATTGCCCGCAAG
The DNA here is from genome assembly GCA_043746425.1 of Planctomycetia bacterium. Taxonomy (GTDB): domain Bacteria; phylum Planctomycetota; class Planctomycetia; order Planctomycetales; family Planctomycetaceae; genus JACQFH01. Next base: position 1,824 of record JAYTRB010000672.1, on the reverse strand, counting down.
CTGGCCTGGAAGGGAGGCCGGCTGACGAGCGCGGCGACCGACGCTGCGTCGGAAAAAGCGCAGGCCTACCGCGACTATTTCAATCACAGCGAACCGGTGGGCAAGGCTCCGCCCCACCGGGTGCTGGCCTTCAACCGCGGCGAGAGCGAGGGAGCGCTGCGGGTCAAACTCGAGTGGGACCAGCCTCAGGTACAGGCCGATATCGGCCTGTACCTGAGGCTCGACCAGCACCGGTTTGCCGAGTTCTTAAACGGCTGCCTGGCCGACGCCGTTGATCGACTGATTCACCCAAGCCTTGAGCGAGAAGTTCGCCGCGAGCTGACCGAGCGCGCCGAAGCACAAGCAGTTGCCGTCTTCGCCCGCAATTTGCGCAATCTCCTTTTGCAGCCGCCACTGGCGGCCCGCCGCGTGCTGGCGATTGACCCCGGATTTCGTACTGGCTGTAAAGTCATCTTGCTCGATGAGAACGGCAACGTGCTGGCGAGCGATTTGATCTACGTTACAGGTTCGGCCGAAAAGCTGACGGCGACGAAAGCCAAGCTGGCCGGGCTGCTGCACGCCCATTCAGTCAACCTCATCGCGATCGGCAATGGCACTGCCTGCCGCGAAACAGAAGAGCTGGTCGCCGAAATGATCGCTGAGCATGCCTTGGATACGCAGTACTTGATCGTAAACGAGGCCGGGGCCAGCATCTATTCGACCAGCGCCATTGCTCGCGAAGAGTTTCCTGAACTGGATGCAACGGTGCGCGGTACGATTTCGATCGGTCGGCGCATTCAGGATCCATTGAGCGAACTGGTTAAAATTGAGCCCCAGCATATCGGCGTCGGCATGTATCAGCACGACGTGAACCTCAAAACCCTGCGAGAGTCGCTCGATCAGGTCATCGAGTCGTGCGTGAACTATGTGGGAGTCGACCTGAATACGGCCAGCAGTGCACTTCTCAAATACGTCTCAGGTTTGAACCAGCTGACAGCTCGGCGGATCGTCGAATGGCGAACACAGCATGGTTCATTCCCCAACCGCCAGCAATTGCTGGAAGTTCCCGGGATCGGGCAGGCCACTTTCACCCAGGCCGCGGGTTTCCTTAAGATACGCGACGAGGCCGAGCCTCTCGACGCCACCTGGATTCACCCCGAAAGCTACGCTGTCGCCCGCATGGTCATCGCACGCCTGGCAGACGAAGACGAAAAGGGCGAGCTGTCTTATCCGCTGTCGCCAGAAAAACGCGAACGGCTGGCGGCCCTCGATGCCGAAGCCCTGGCACGCGAGCTCAACGCGGGGCTGCCCACATTGCGCGACATCATTGACGCGCTTGCCCGCCCGGGGCGCGACCCTCGGGCCGATCTCGCGGGGCCAATCTTCAAGAAAGACATTCTAAAGATGTCCGATCTGGCACCGGGCATGGAATTGCGCGGAACGGTGCTCAATGTCGTCGATTTCGGAGCTTTTGTCGATGTAGGGCTCAAGGAAAGCGGACTGGTGCATGTCAGCCAGATGTCGACGCAATTTATTCATAGCCCGCATGACGTCGTGTCGGTCGGCGATGTTGTGACTGTGTGGGTTTTGTCGGTTGACGCCGAACGCAAACGCGTCTCGCTGGGAATGTTCAAGCCCGGGACGCCCGCCCCCCAGCGTGCACGGCGTCTCGAACGCAGACCCACCGTGGCGAAACAACCCGCAACGGTCTCTTCACCCGCTGGCACAGTCGAACCCACGACTGTCGTCGGAACGCCCTTGCAGCCTGGAGACTCGAAATCAGCAGTGGCACAAGCCGCCGAATGTCCAACCGACGCCGTTCAGTCGGGCTCGCAGAACGCAGCA
>JAYTRB010000671.1:0-3829 GCA_043746425.1 Planctomycetia bacterium | reverse complement strand
CTGCAAATCCACAAGTCGAGCCCGGGTGTCGAAACCGCGCTGTCGGTGTTCTGGTTACCGCTCCAGATTTCCATGCACTGCAGCGTGTGTTGCGCATGGCGTTCATTAAAGGTGGGCACAAGCACATTCCCCGAGGTGGGTGACGACTGGACGGTTAGCGCAGCGGCATTTTATGTCAAATGAGTGTTGGATGTCGCGACCGCATAACCGTTACAGACAACTTTACGCATTCAGCGAAAATCGCGGGATTTGACTTCGACTCCGGCAAGAAGCTCGCCCAGGTCGAAAAGCCGTTCGACAAAAACGTGGATCACCGCGTCGCGGCGTTGGACGGTTCCCCGGGCAAGCAGGGTCTGCGAGCGACGGGCGATGTGATGATGGAGTTCCCAGATTTTGGGGCGGACGATGAGATTTACAATTCCCGTTTCGTCTTCCAGCGTGACGAAGGTGATTCCGCTGGCGGTGGCAGGGCGTTGCCGCATCAGCACCAACCCCGCCACGCGGACGGGCTTTCCGTGCGGAACGTTCGCCAACTCGGCGGCACTGAGGGCCCGCAATTGCTGGAGCCGGGAACGCAGGAACTTCACGGGATGGCCGCGCAGAGAAAGCCCCTTCGTCCGGTAGTCGGCGACGATTTCTTCAAGTGGTGTGAGTGCCGTAAGAACGACAGCCGGTTCGTTTTCGAGCACGTCATTGAATAAAGGAAACACCTTCTGCTGGGGAAGCGACTGCCAGAGCGCGCCGCGACGGTCGAGCCCCAAAGACAGAAACGCATCAGCCCGCGACAATCGGGCCAGCCCGCTGCTGCTCAATCCCGTCCGTCGGGCAAACTCGTCGACAGAATGAAACTCGCGCGTGCCGCGCGCCGCGACGATTGATTCGGCCATTTTCTGCGACAGGCCGGCGATCATTCGCAGTCCCAGCCGCAGGGCAAATGTGCCTGCGGCTTTGCCAGGACATCGTTCCAGCGTGCAATTCCAGTCGCTGAAGTTCACATCGGCCGGAAAAACATCGACCCCGTGCTGGCGCGCGTCGGCGACCAATTGTGCGGGGGCGTAAAACCCCATCGGCTGGCTGTTGAGAAGTGACGCGGCAAAGGCCGCCGGGTAGTACCATTTCAGCCATGCCGAAACGTATACGAGCAATGCGAAACTAGCAGCGTGCGACTCGGGAAAGCCATATTCCCCGAACCCGCGAATCTGGCGAAAGACACGCTCGGCAAACTCGGCGGGGAAACCATTGGCCAGCATGCCGTCGATCAGTTTCTTGTGGAACTGGTCGATGACGCCGGGCCTGCGCCAGGCCCCCATTGCCCGGCGAAGCTGATCGGCCTCGCCGGGCGTGAACCCCGCCGCCACGACTGCCAGCCGCATCGCCTGTTCCTGAAAAATGGGAATTCCCAGCGTTTTTTTGAGAACGGCGAGAATCCGTTCATCGAGATATTCGATCGGCTCCTCTCCGGCCCGGCGCCGCAGGTAGGGATGCACCATGTCTCCCTGAATCGGCCCCGGACGGACAATCGCCACTTCGATCACCAAATCGTAAAAGCATTCGGGGCGCAGCCGCGGAAGCATCGCCATCTGCGCCCGGCTTTCGATCTGAAAGACCCCCATCGTGTCGGCCCGGCTGGCCATTGCATACACCGCCGGGTCTTCAGCAGGAACGCTGGCCAGTGTCAGCGACCGGTCGTAATGCTGCTTGAGAAAATCGAAACACTTGTGAATCGCCGTGAGCATTCCCAATGCCAGGCAATCGACCTTCAAAATGCCGAGCGCATCGAGATCGTTCTTGTCCCACTCGATGACCGTTCGACCGGGCATGGTGGCATTTTCGATGGGAACCAGCGCGCACAGCGCCCCGCGGGTGATGACCAGCCCCCCCACGTGTTGCGAGAGATGCCGCGGAAAATCGATAATCTGCCGGACTAACTCGACAAGCTGTCGCCCCAGACGCGATTGGGGAGCCAGACCCGCCTCGCGGAACCGGCGGGCCAGCTTGTCGTCATCGCTGTAATGTTCAAATGATTTGGCCAATGCGGCGACGCGATCGAGCGACAGCCCCAACGCCTTGCCCACATCGCGCACCGCTGATTTGGGACGATAGCAGATCACTTCGGCCGTCATGGCGGCCCGGTCGCGACCGTATTTTTCATAGACGTATTGAATCACCTCTTCCCGCCGGGCGTGCTCGAAATCAACGTCGATGTCGGGGGCTTCGTTCCGTTCTTTGCTGATAAACCGCTCGAATAGAACGTCGATTCGTTCCGGATCAACCGACGTGATCCCCAGGCAGAAGCAAACCGCCGAGTTGGCCGCTGATCCGCGCCCCTGGCACAAAATTCCGCGGCTGCGGGCGAACTGCACCAGATCGCGAACGGTGAGAAAGTACGCCTCATAGCGCAGTTCGGCGATGAGCTGCAACTCGTGCTCGATCAACCGGCGAATTTTTTCAGGAACTCGCTGCGGATACCGGTCGGATGCTCCCTGCCACGTCAGTTGCGTCAGATATTCCCGCAGCGTCATTCCCGGCGGAGAGAGCTCTTCCGGATATTCATAGCACAGCTCATCCAGCGAAAATGTGCAGCAGTCGGCAATTTCGACCGTGCGGAGAAGTGCCTGCGGACAGCCGGTGAACAGCTCGGCCATTTGTGCATAAGACTTGAGGTGTCGCTCGGCGTTGGGAAACCGACGGTGCCCCAACTCGGCCACAGTGCAGCCTGCGCGGGTTGCGGCGAGAACATCGGCGAGAAACCGCCGCTGCGGTTCGTGATAATACACGTCGTTCGCGGCCACGAGGGGTAGACGATGCTGATTCGCGACCTGCTGCATTTGCGCGAGGAGCAGCCGATCGTCGGGACCATGATGCAGCTCAGCCAGCCCGTAGCAGCGATCGCAAAAAATTTCGCTGTATTTGTGCAGGACGTCGACAGAAACATTTTCCGCTCTGTGGGAATGAGAGGCAGCCAGACAGCCCCTGTGTGACGGGGGCTGCACCGCCAGAAATTGCTTGAGCACGATGCATGCTAATAACCCCCTGCAGTGCTCGGAAATATCGTCAAGCGTCAACAGGCATTCCCCCTTCGGCGCGTTTCGTCGGCCGCGGGTCAGCAACCGACACAGCCCCCCATAGGCGGCGCGATCGGTCGCCAGCAGTACGACCGGGGGGGCATCGATCGGCGTGACTTCAGCGCCGATCAACAGCTTCAGGCCCGCTGCTTTCGCCGCCACATGCGCCCGCACAACGCCAGCGAGGCTGTGGCGATCGGTAATCGCCAGGGCCCGATATCTCAACGCCGCTGCGGTCTGCACGAGTTCATCCGGATGTGACGCCCCTTCCAGAAACGAAAAATTCGTCCGGCAGTGCAGCTCAGCATACGCGCCGCCTGTTGTCGAGCGCGAGGCAGCCTCTGGCGCAATGACGGGTTTACGTTTGGGCAGCGGGAGTTCAGGCATGACGGGCGGTGGTCGGTGTTTGCAGAAGTTGCCTGCCGTTGTACAAGGCAGCTTATGATCTGCGGAAGTGCGCCTGCGAGCGCGTGTTTGCCCCCGGCGGCGCGACGTTTTTAGCGACATCGTCACGGTGGAGACTTAGCCCCGTCTTACTCAAACGCGCCATGCAAAAACCACCTTCTCGTATCGTTCTGTCGGAACAACCAGAAGCGCTGGCCGGTGGCGGTTTCGACCCGGTAGTAATCGCGTTGTACATGCGGGGCGCGCCACCAGCCGGTTTCGATTCGCTCCGGCCCCCAACTGTGCCGGATGACATGCTCTGCCACATGCCAGCGAAATCGGATAGGCGGCCCATCGGGAACGACCGACACGACTTCGAT
>JAYTRB010000670.1:0-4749 GCA_043746425.1 Planctomycetia bacterium | reverse complement strand
GTTCGCAGCCTTTCAGGCGTGCCGATGTCGAGAATGGTAAAACGCACGGCCTCGATTCGGTCGTGGTTCAGTAGCGCAGGGTAACTGGTAATTCCGATTACCAGATAGTAATTGCCGGCATTCAACATTTTGGCCGGAAGCGTAATCACACTCCGATACATCCCGGGGCGCCGCTCACCCAGAAGTGACTCATCCACATCAATATCTGCCGTACACAGCACGGGAACATCTTCTATCGTCCGTAATAAGATCCAGACGGCGCAACCGCGAACAATCTGGTTCACCTCGTACTCAATCAAGACGTTAAGTTCCTCATCGTACCGTGCCTCGGCGATTGGCATACGATTGCCGTTCGTGACCCAGACGCGACGGATATTGATCGGCTTTTGGGGGGCGTGGTCCTGGCTGTACTCCGCCTGCTCGTTGACGCCCAACGAGAGATATTTATTGATCGCGTCTCCGCTCGTTCCCGAGTAGGCGATTCGCCCTTCATGCAGCACGATCGCTCGCTGGCATAGCCGCTGGACAGCGCTCATATTGTGGCTGACGAAGAGAACCGTGCGCCCGGCGCCCGAGACGTCTTTCATTTTGTTGAGACATTTAGACTGGAACGCGATGTCACCGACAGCCAGCACTTCGTCGACCAGCAAAATCTCTGGTTCGAGATGCGCCGCCACTGCGAACGCCAATCGCAGGTACATGCCGCTCGAATAATGTTTCACAGGTGTGTCGATGAACTTCTCGACCTCCGCAAATGCGACGATCTCGTCGAACTTGCGTCGAATATCAGCACGCTTCATGCCCAGAATCGCGCCGTTGAGATAAACGTTGTCTCGACCCGACAGTTCCGGATGAAAGCCCGTTCCCACCTCCAGCAACGACCCTACCCGTTCCTGGAGCGTGACTTCGCCGGCGGTGGGTTCAGTAATGCGAGATAGAATTTTGAGCAGTGTGCTCTTCCCCGCTCCATTGCGGCCAATGATTCCGATAACCTCCCCGCGCTGCACATCGAATGTCACATCCTGCAGTGCCCAGAAAGAGGGCAGGGGGGCCTCCCGATTTCTGTGACGTTGCCACAGCGAGCGAAATGCCCGCATCGGTTTTCGGGCCACTTCCGCGATGGTGTCGCGAAGCGTGTAATACGCCTCTTGCTTGCGGCCGATGGAATACCGCTTACCCAGGCCATCGACCGAGATCACCGCGTCATTCATCACGAAGAGAAATCTCCTTAGGATTGCAACAAGTCAGCACACGTTGGCAATTTGGGCGGGCCACAAATGTCTTTGGGGTAAGTCGTCGGCCTAAACCAAGTCCGCAAACGTTCGTTCCATCCGCCGGAAATAGATCGCACCACTGATGAGCAGCAGCAGGCTGACCGCCGACGAAACGATAAGGATCGGGCCTGGGGAAGGGCCGCCCAGCAACGCCCAGCGGAATCCTTCCACAACGCCGACCATCGGGTTCATGCCGTACACCGTCCGCCAGGGCTCAGAGAGTAAACTGCTGGGGTACGCGATCGGAGTGCCAAACATCCACAGCTGTATGAGAAACGGCATCGCGTGGCGAACGTCCCGGAATTGCACGTTCAAGGCGGACAGCCAAAGCCCAGCGCCCAACGCAGTCGCGAGAGCCAGAAGCACCAGCGGCGGAATCCAGATGACGTTCCAAGTCGGCATCACGCCGCTGAACGCCATCATGACGAAGAGCACGCTCATCGCCAGAATAAAATCGACCAATCCTGAGATGACGCTGGCAATCGGCACGACGAGACGGGGAAAATAGATCTTTTTGATAAGGCTGGCACTTCCGACGACGCTGTCAGATGATTGGCTCAAGCCATTGGAAAACAAGGTCCAGGGCACGAGGGCCGCCAGAGTAAAGAGAGCGTAAGGGATGCCGTCGGATGGCATTTTTCCAAGTTTGCCGAAAAACAGTGTAAATACCAGCATCGTCATCACTGGCTGAATAATTGCCCAGGCGGCACCAAGAGCTGTCTGCTTGTAGCGCACTTTGATGTCGCGCCAGATCAGAAACGCGAGCAGCTCGCGGTGCTCCCATAACTGCCCGGCATTCAGTGGCATCCACCCTCGGGTCGCTCGAATGGTCGTGCTCAATCCAGGCGCTCCACCTGAAGATCTTCGAGAAGGAGCGAGGCTCCTTGTTTCAGGAAATCGACCGCGACGAGAATTCGGGCCGTGCCAGCCCGCTTGATGACTGTACCCTCCATCCCGCAGAGCGAACCGCTGCATATCCGCACCCGAACTCCCGCTTCGAGTTGAAGTTCGGGTGTCAGTGGCTCGCCGGCCTGAATCAGTCGGTAAATTTGCCGTAAATCACGAATCAGTGCGGCCTCGTCTGGCACTGGCAGCGCCCGCGAGACGCAATTCGTCGTCAAGGCGCGACTGCGGGCATATTCGTCTCCATAAATGAAGACATAGTTGCTGAACAGGGGGATGTACGCTTCTCGAACGCGGCCGGCTGGCGATCGACCACGCTTGGTAATTAACGGGCCGTAAAAGGGAATTTCCAGGCTTTCGAATCGTCGCATCGCTTCCTTCTCACGTCGCGACAACGTGTAAATCGCCCACCAGCCGGCATTGTTCTCGTTACCGGCGTCTACATGATTGAGCAGCGACTCGGGATAAAGATCGACTTCGCGGGCGAGAATCGGCATCCGTCGAGACCTCCAGACGAGCAGAGCGGGTAAACTTTATGGCGTGTATTGCGAATCAAGTAAAACTCGGCACACATCACTGCGCCGGGCTGGGTCAACTGGCGACCGATTTCCTCACGGCCAAACGCGCACACTCCGTTCCCCTGGGTGGCATAGCACCAGTGTTTATTCCTCTCCGCACCCTTCGTTTTCATCACCGCCAGCAGCCCGTGCTTCGAACTTGGCGACTTTGAATCGGGTGGCTCATATCAAACAGTCTTGATTCTGTAAATATGTGAATCGCAGCAAGTTTAATTCTTTCGTTTCCTGAATTGACTTGCTTTAAGTGTTTTGGTGGTATTCACTTCCGGTAGACATGCTCAGGAAGGGAAACGGCGATGCATTGGCGATACGAAGCCCGGTTGAAGGAGATGTTGGCGCAGGCGGAGGTGTCGCCTGAGCTGGTGCAGGGGTCGCTGACGCGATTGGAAGAATTCGTCGTGCCGTTTTGCCGCCTTGGGGGATGAACCGGAACAAGGGCGGCACACCGTCGAGTATTTGACCGGACCGCTTTCCAAACTTGACCAAAAAACGAGCCAAGGGATCGCCTGCCTGCTGGACCAGGAACGACTGGGCCTGCAGACGTTTGTCGGACATGTCCCGGGGGGTCATCAGCCGCTTTTTGCGTGGCTCGCACGCCAGAACGGTACCGAGTTGGGGGAACCGGATGGCATGCTGGTCGACCCGTCCGGCTTTCCGAAGAAAGGGGACAAGTCCGGGCCAGTCACCTCCCGCGCATGGTCTGCAGTACCTGAGGATCCGTCTCGTCTCTCGACGAAGTATCGCGCACGATCTCTGTCTGGCAGCCCATCGCATCAATCATGATCACCGCGTTCGCCAGTTCAATTTGCTTCAGAAGCTCGGGAATTGCCGTGATTTCGTTCGATTTGGCTTCCGTGGCGACTATGCCCCAGAGCAATCCTCTCCTCGCGGGCCCAGGCGCTAACGAGATGCAGTGCCCCCAGGCTTTTCGATTGCGGGCGTGTCGTGGATCCGACAGCGACCCGAAACACGCTCCGATTGATTCAACATTCACCAACTGAGTTGCCATACCGTACATCCTTGCCGCGGCCGTCGTCTCTGTGCAACCGGCGGTCGCGCTCTTCGAGAAGGACCGTAACCCCAACTTCCATGTGCCACATTCAAGCGATGGCGCCAGTGTTTACAAATTACCCATTTTATGCGCGCTGGCCCGTCGCCGGGTGTCTCACCCGTCATCCCACACCCGCGGTGGAAGGAATTCATTAGCGGTAACAACTGGTAAAAAGAAAAAAGGTCGACGGGAAGTAATCCCGCCGACCGTAAACGTGTGAGTTGTGCTTGACTCGGACCGGACCGATCAGGCAGTTGCCCTGTCGGAGCCTGCAACCTTCACGATCTTGTTGTAAACGCCCAGGAGCAGGAAGGGCGCAGCCCACTGGCCGACGAACAGGGCGTCGTGGTCTTTGCCCAGCACCTTCAGCGTCAGAGAACCGATGATCGAGGCACCCGCCGCCCACAGGAACACGTCGGAGGGCAGTTTTGCCGTGTGCTCCTCGATGGTCCTTGCCACGACGCCTTCGGAGTGCTGCTCGGCCCCGTCAGTCTGGGGTTTTGTCCGTCCCATACGTTCCATCGTGTCTGTCGCCATTTGCTTTCCTTCCTGAATAAGACCTGTCTGCGCCAGCCACCGTCCTTCGGTGGCACGCAAACTACTACTGACGCAATAAGTGTGCCGCCTGGAAATAAGGAAAACGCGGCGTTCCAAAAAGGAGTGCCCGACACTCCTCCCATCCCGGTCACTGCGACGTAGCAACTCCGCCCCCTGACACCATTCTGCTTCGGGGGAGGTTCGGCCCATGAAACGGTAAAAACAGGCCCTTGCCGCCACGTACTGTTTACCTGGCAACCGGCAATATCCGTGCAATTGGGCTGCGTGATGATGGGCGTCGCTCCCCGTTGTCCGGTTTGGCGCCGCGACGATGCGCCTCAACGATGCGACAGAATGAAGATTTCAGCGAAATGTTACGTCGAAGTTGGCCGTTTATTCTGGTGGC
>JAYTRB010000669.1:0-4833 GCA_043746425.1 Planctomycetia bacterium | reverse complement strand
GTTCAAATTGAGCTTGCCCGATTCGTCCGACAGGCCATATCGCAGCGAACGGCCCGTCGGATCTCCTTCGGCAGCCGAGACGACACTGAATCGGCCGCGCGATTTAAGACTGCTCGAATTATGAACGACAACCCCTTCGAACCACTCGGGATTGCTGTAAAAACTTTGAGGGTTCTGCTCGTAGCGTTTCGCGAGCAGGCTGGCGGCCAGTTCAAGACCCGAATCAGCCAGAGCCCGGGCTTGAACCTCTCGACCAAACTCTGAGGTCGCCTTAGCCTCGACGAGCATATACTCCGAAAAGGTGTAGGCGCCGAGTGCCAGCAGCGCTACAACCACCAGGACAATCAGCAAAACACTGCCCCGGTGCGGCTTCACTCTTACGTCGAGCAGGCGAGTTGTCTCCATGGCTGCACGATACGTACTGGCGGGCAGGCGGGCAGATATTACATACCCCGGGCGCTGCCGTACCACCACCGAGCCATTGCGTTTCAAAGCTTGCGTTTCTTTGATCATTTGAATTTCAGGCTCTAAGTTTTTGAGCGTGTCATGGTGTCGAAGCCGACTCTGTGTCAATCGGTTTGGCGAGAGGTAGCGCCATTACCAGATGATAGACGTTGGGAGTGCTGGCGCTCGTCCCCTGCGCCTGGTTGCGTAACCCTGTTACAACCGGCTGGAAGTGCAGTTCGACGGCGATTGCCTTGGGCACCCCCCCCAGAATCTTACTATCCCAATCGTAGCGCCAGCGAAAACCATCGAAATACATGAACTTTATAGAAGTCACTTCGGACGCGAGAATTTCCGTCCGGGCGGCCATCGCCCCGACGTTCGACTGCTGATCGGCCATGCTCATCGCCAGCCGGTCTCCTTCGAGGCGGGCCAGACCCGGTTTGTTCGTGGCCTGCTGCAAGGTTCCGGTCGCCGTCCCCGAAACAAAGTACGCTACGCTGGCCAGATCGCTCATCCGAGTCTGCACGTTGCCGGCCATGGCCAGCGACGCGGCCGTCTGTTCGCGCCCCGGTTTGCTGACGTGCATGAGAATTGACGTAGCGTTTCCGTATATCCCCGTGGTCGATGTTCCGTAGGCATCGTCAGGAGTCGTCGTCTGTGTCGAACCAGAACTGCTTGAACTGCCGCTACTCGACCCAGAGCTTGAGCCAGACGAACCACTGCTTCCTCCCGCAGACCCGCCCGTGCCCGTGCCCGTGCCCGTGCTCCCGCTGCTGCGTGTTCCGCTGCTGCTCGAACCACTCCCCGAGGAACCGGATCCGGACGAAGAACTCTGCGATCCCGAAGCTGTACTGCTGGCGGGCGGCGGTGCGCGAAACATTACCGATCGAACATCCAATTCGATTCGTCGGAGCACGGCCCGCGCCAGCTGCGCACGTTCGACGTCGGCGTGTCCCGCGATCGAATAACGCCAATACAGACTGAGACCCGAGTAAATCGCAGAGACCAACAATACCGACAGCGCCAGCGCCACAAGAACTTCCAGCAGGGTAAATCCGCCGCGACGCTTGAATGTTGTGCTTGGGAGGCGTTTCATCAGCTTCCTCCCCCCGTACTGCCGCTGGAGCTGCTGCCACTCGTACTGCTGTTGGCGCTGCTGTTACTGCTGCTGGCGGCTTCGGCCTGCTCAATGGCCCACTCGTCGAGTTGAAGCTGCGGGTCGCGGATCATTCGCCGCAACGCGAATGACTGATTGCCTGCACTCGTTCCCCCCGGATGCGTCGCGGTGACTTCCACAATGTACAGCCCCTCGTATGGCCCCGCGGCAACCTGTACCTGCCAATTCCAGGAGGCATCGTCGGGAAATTGCCCATTGGCAGAGCCGCGCAAGGGCACGATGCCAGCCACGACTTCGGCCATCTTTGACTCGCAGCGCAGCACGGCCTGCGACTGCAAACGCGACTTCACCGCAGCCCGAACGCCGGTTGAAATGAGCTGCCCAATCGCGGCGATCGAGCCTACGAACACCGCCAGGGCGATGACGACCTCAAACAACGACAAGCCGCGGCGGCTCGACCGTGGCCACAAGTTTCCGACCGGCCTGGCATTTACCGTCACGTTTCGGCGAGCGGCCCTCATCGCATCGCTCCCTTCTCGATTTTCGAGACCCGGACGCCGCCCGTCAATGCGCGAATGGTGAGCGTCACAAACTCCGATTTATGATCGCGAATTATCAGTTGGGCTGCTCCCGCGGAGCCGTCAGGATAAAACAAGACGGGGGCCGACCAATTCACTCCGCCGAACTCGGTGGCGTTGGGAATTCCATTCAGCCAGTCATTGGAAATCTGTTGCGCCGGCGCTGAGCCGGTACTGAGAAGGTCGAACTGCGCATTCGGCGATGGAAGCCGGCCGGCCACCTTCGGAATTCGCCGCGATTGGCCGGCTGCCTGCCCGGTCAAAGCCGACTGATCGTGAGGGATCACTAGAAATCGCTGGCCCCCCGGCTCATAACGAAACTCATAGACAAAGCCCGTATCAATCGCATGTACCCGCGCCGCCGAGAGCCGCACCTGAACCAGTTGGCCTCCCTGGCGTAGCCGGTACTCGCCATGTAAGCGATCGAGCGCAGGCCATACGATCCCCAGAATCGTCACCAGAATCGCCATGACCAGGAGCATCTCGAAGATCGTAAACGCCCCGCGAAGCCGCGGCGCAAAACAATCGTGCCGCGCTGCATGCCACGACCGACGTAAAGCGGCAGTCCGGAAAACCCCTCGATTTCCCGACTTCAAAGCGCTTTTATAGGCGAGAGAAGCCTTCATCGGCCACGATCTGCGAAAGGGGATGATGAATCACTTGCTAGCTGTTCCAGTTGTTGATGTCGTCGGCGGTACCCGACGTTTTGTCTTTGCCCATCGACCAGATGTCGGGACGTCCTTCTGACTGGTGTGTCCCGGGACTCTGGTACTGAATGGGATTATTCCACGCATCCGCGGGAGCCTTGTTTCCCTTGAAGTACGGCCCCTTCCACTTCGGGTCGTTTCCTGGAGAAGACATCATGGCCTCAACCGACGGCGGATAGTCGCCGTCATGGTCAAGAGCGTACATCTCGGCAGCGTCATCAACGGCTTTGATCTGCACCTTCGCGGCATCAATGTCGGCCTTCGTCTTGCCCTTCATGAGATTGGGAACCACCAACCCGATGATGACAGCCAGAATGGCCAGCACGATGAGGACTTCCATCAGGGTGAAGGCCTCGCGTTGGTCGCGGCACTTCGTTCTCGTCGATCTAACATTTCGCATTAAATTTCTCCCAGACATTCAATCAATTCATCAGAACATTCAACCGACCATGCCGCAGGTGCGGCCAGGCAACGCCAAGGTTCGCTCTAGCGAACATGCATTGCACGCTATCCCAAACCTCCCGAAGACATCATCACGGGCAACAACAGGGCAATCATAATGAACAGAATGATGACCCCCATCACCAGCAGCATCACCGGTTCCAGCAGTTTGACGAACAAATCGAGATCGCGGTAGGTTCGCGCTTCGATATTGTCGGCGATATTCAACAGCACTTTTTCGAGGTTGTTCGCTTCTTCACCCACAGAAATCATTTCGACGATCTCTCTGGGAAAATGGCCGCTGGCGCCTAATGGACGAGCCAGCGATTTTCCTGCAGAGATATTCTCGGCTGCGGCACTGATCGCCGCACTGATGACCCGGTTTCCGGTGGCATCTTTAGCGATTCGCAGCGATTGTAGAATGGGAACACCATTTTTCAGCAGGGTCCCCAGGACGCGGCAAAAGCGGGCAACGGCCAGGTTGCGCACGATGGGGCCCAGGCCTTTCAGCTTGAGCCGCCAGGTATCGATCAATACTCGGCCGTCTTCGGTTCGCATGAAATTCGTGAGCCAGAAGCCAAGCCCTGCAATCGCACCCAGGAACCACAGGCCGTATGAATGCAAAAATGCACTGGTTGAAAGGAGGAGCGTGGTAGCCAGGGGCAATTCGCCATTCTCTGCGAGCCGTTCAAAAATAGGAGTGAATTGGGGCACGAGAAAAATCAGAATCAAAGTCACGATGATCAGACAGGCCCCCATCAGAAACATGGGGTAGGCCATTGCCCCCAGCACGCGGTTCTTCAATTCTTCAGCGTGCTCAGTGAAAATTGATACCCGTTTGAGCGCGTCTTCAAGAAAGCCCCCTTCTTCGCCGGCCCGCACCATGCTGACCGACAATTCGTTGAACACTCGGGGATGCCGCCGCATGGCGTCGGCCAGGCGATTTCCTTCTGCCACCTGCTGTCGTACGTCCTGCAAAACCCCCGTAACGACTGGTTTCGACGACTGTTGCTCGAGAATCTCAAGTGATCGCAACAGCGGCACCCCTGATTCGAGTAGGTCGGCTAATTGCGAGTAGATGACGGCGATGTGCCGCGCGCTGACATGTTTCCCCGCGGCGGCTTGCTGAAGCACCTCGGTCTCGGCCAGCGCGATGCGGGTCGGGAAGAGCGACTTCGTCGAGAGCGAGTTGACGGCTTCCTGCTCGCTTCCGGCCGTCAGCACGCCCGTCACTTCGCGCCCCGAAACTTCTCGCGCTATGTACTGAAATTCAGGCATAAATTTTACGTCGGGCGATGCCCATCAGTTTTCCAAATTTCATTGTGTGCCCCCCACCTCATCCTCTTCAATGGAAATCGGCCTTCGTGATTCGCGCCACTTCGTCGACCGTAGTAATTCCCTGCAAGACTTTGCGCCAGCCATCCTGGCGCAAAGTAATCAAACCGTTTCGCAATCCGTACGCTTGAATCTGAACCGCGCTGGCCCGCTCGACGCACAATTGGCGTACACCCTCGTCGGTACGCAGCAATTCGAAGATTCCTTT
>JAYTRB010000668.1:0-3600 GCA_043746425.1 Planctomycetia bacterium | reverse complement strand
AAGGAAATCGCAGATTCGATTGTGCAGCTTAAGGGAATTCGTTTCGAAAATCCGCAGTTCTCGCTGCGAACAACGTTCGACCGCGACGATTTCACGCGCATGCTGACGCAGAAGTTTCAAGTGGCACCCGAAGTGGTAGATCGCTTTTTCGATACGGCCCGCGGAATGAATTTTTTTGACGACCAGGCCCGCACAACGCGCAGCCTGTTTGAAGAATTCTTTCCGGGACGCTCCGACGTCGTCCGCCTGCTGATGGAACCCATCACCTATGCCAACGGCTCGACGCTCGATGACCCGGCCATCACCTATGGAATCGTTTTTTCAAATTTCATGAGCAAGGGGGTCTTCACGTTCCAAGGCGGGACGGACCGGCTGGTGACACTGATGCGAGCTGAGATGGAGCAAAACGGAATCGATATTCGCATCCGCGCACTGGTTGAACGGATTGAAGTGTCTCCTGACCGGCGCGTGCAGGCGGTCGTTGTCAATGGCCGTCGTATTGGCTGCCGCACGCTGATTTCAAATGCCAATCTGAAAACGACCGTCCTTTCACTTGTTGGTCCCGAGCACCTCGATCCCGATTTTGTCGAAGAGGCCCGCGCCGTCCGGCTGAATAACAGCAGTTGCCAAGTCTACATGGCGCTGCGGCCCGGCGAGCACTTTGATGATGTGGGCGACCTGTTATTCCATTCTGAGCACAGCGGCTTCGACGTTGACGCCATGCTAAGCCGCACAATCAGCAGTCGCACGTTTTCATTCTATTACCCGCGCACCCGTCCCGGGAGCAACCGCTCGCTGATCGTCTCGTCGACCAATTCGAATTATCATGATTGGGCAGATTTATCTGAGGAGGAATATCTGGCCTCAAAAAGCGACCTGTGTGAAACCACCGTTAACTGCCTTGAGCGATACATTCCCGACGTACGGTCGAAAATCGACTATATCGAAGCGGCGACGCCGCGCACCTTTCAACATTTCACGCGGCATCTGCAGGGAGCTGCATTCGGCACGAAGTTCGAAGGACTGAAGGTCAGTCGCGAATTGCCGCAGCAAATAGCGGGGATGTACCACGCCGGTTCGGTCGGTATCATCATGTCGGGCTGGCTGGGGGCGGTAAACTACGGAGTGATCGTCGCCAACGACGTCGATAAGTTTCTAACAACCCCTAATTCCTGAGTCCCTGTTGAGATAAAACCGCCTGTGTTGACGCGCGATGAAATCTGCCGCCTGATTCCACATCGTGATCCGTTTCTATGGATCGACGAAATCATCGAAGAATTGTCTGACGGGCTCGTAGCACGCAAGTTGATTTCCCCCGATCTCGACGTGTTTCGCGGCCATTACCCAGGTCAGCCGGTGCTGCCGGGAGTGTTGCTGTGCGAGGCGGCTATGCAAGCAGGAGCGGTCTTGATCGCCAGGCAGCGGGAAGTCGCTGCATCGAACTTGAAAGTGCCCGTCGCCACCCGGATCAACAATGTGAAGTTTCGACGAATGGTTCGCCCCGGCGACGTACTTGAAATCGAAGTGCATCTGACCGATCGTATTTCGGATGCGTATTTTCTGACTGCAAAAATCAAGGTCGCGGGCAAGCTCGTCGCGCAGCTTGAGTTTGCATGTACGCTGACGGAAAGCAACGAGAAGCATTGACGATTGCACAACTTCGCGTGTGCAATTCGCTCTGAGTTGAATTTTTTTTCAATCGTGGCACAAGAAAAATCCAACTGGTAAATTTGCTGAACGGTCGTCATACTGGCGAGCGTTGAAGTGGGGTTTGAGAGAGCCGTCTACGCGAGATTTGGACGATTACTGGGTATAACTTCGCTACAACTCCTTCGATCGCCGGTTTAAACATTTGATGTATTGACGAATTCCGCCGCGCCGATTCCGACGCTGGCGCTTTTCCAGGATAAGAAGCGAGAATGACGAAACCTAATCGTCAGGTTCGTGTACCGCCCGCAACTTGTGAGCTATCCACATTTTGCGAACCACCCACGCTTCGTGAACCGCCCGCACAGGGTGGTTCCGGAATGGCCAGATTCTCGGTCAGTGAGATGACGACATTTCGCTGGTCGTTTGAAGATGATGTCACAGAGTACTTGGCGGCGGGCATTCCTGGCATTGGCGTCTGGCGGCGCAAGTTGTGCGACTTCGGCGAAGAGCGCGGCATCGAATTACTTCAGGAAAGCCGCTTGTCCGTCTCAAGTCTATCAAGCGCCGGGGGATTTACCGGGGGCGATGGCCACACCTATCGCGAAGCTGTCGATGACGCTCTTGAATCTTTGCGGCTTGCGGCCGAATTGCGGGCCGGGTGCCTGGTTGTCGTAGGTGGGGCTCGGGCAGGTCATATTCTTACCCATGCCCGCCGGTTATTGCGTGGCGCCTTGCGAGAACTGGGTGATGCCGCTGCACAACTGGGGTTGAGTATTGCCTTGCAACCTGTGCATGGCCAGCCGATTGACCGCTGGTCGTTTCTGACTTCCCTCGACGCAACGCTGGAAATGCTGTCGTGGTGCGATCACCCGCATGTGGGGCTGGTCTTCGACTTCTTTCACTGGTGGCAGGAACCCGATCTGTTGCTGCGGATTCCTGAAATCGTGCCTTCGATTAAACTCGCCGCACTTTGCGACGTGCACGCACCGGCACAGTGCGACGATCATCGCTGCCTTCCCGGTCAGGGGCAATTGCCGTTGGCCGAGATCATTTCTGCACTTGAGTTGCATGGTTATCGCGGCGTTTACGAGGTTCAGCTTTTCAGCGACCATTGCTGGCAGTCAAATTACACGACGCTTCTGGCCGAATGCCGCCAGGCCCTTGCCAGGATCAGCCCGAAAACGTTTCCTGCGCGCGATCGCCTGACTTCCGAAAAGGGGAGCACAGCGGGCTCGCTTCCTGATCATCCGACGGCCACGCCCCTCGTCATTCCTGCCGCTCCGCCGGGTTAGGTTGCACATGCCTCACCTGTCCCTCTCTCTCGACGATCTCGCTGTGCAGCTGGGACGTGATAAACGCGAACTCGAAAAGCTCGTCAGTCGCGGGCGAATTCCCGGCCGCCGCGTCGACGGAACCTGGCGCTTCCATCCGGCCGAAATCCGAATGTGGCTCGAGCAAGAGATGCGTGGCTATTCCACCCAAGAGCTGGCAGTCGTCGAAGAATCGCAGCGCGGAGGAGAAGTGCTGCGGGCCTCGCCACTCACGGGAATCCTGCAACTCGAGACCATGCAGGTTCCCCTCGAAGCCCGTACACGCCGATCAGTGCTGGAATCGCTGCTCGAAGTTGCAGGACGCACCTGGCAGGTTTGGGAGCCGGCGCTCTTGCTGGCAGCCGTTCTCGAGCGCGAAGAGGTGCTGTCGACCGGGTTTGAAAATGGTGTGGCCATTCCCCATCCTCGCAATCCCCTGCCGCAAGCTCTAGGGGCCTCGGTGGTCGCCTACGGCCGCACTTTCTCGGGAATCCCCTTTGGTGCCCCCAAGCGCAACCTCACCGACATTTTTTTTCTGGTGGCTTGCCGCGATTCGCGAACTCATCTGGCCGTGCTCGCCCGGCTGGGCCGCCTGCTGCAACTCCCTGGACTTCTTGACGACTTACGTGCTGCCCCCGAT
>JAYTRB010000667.1:0-6639 GCA_043746425.1 Planctomycetia bacterium | reverse complement strand
TCCCGCGCAGCCCCAAGCTGCCCCCTGCCGATCGCGCCAGAGTGGGTGCTTCCGCAGCCCGGCCGCGCGCAAAGGCGTAACCGGAATAACGGTCTCAGGTGTCGAGCGCCTGGCGCATATCGGCGATCAGGTCGTCGGGGTGCTCGATACCGACTGAAACTCGCAGAGTTTTTTCGGTAATTCCCGCGCCGCGCCGCGCTTCGAGCGTCATCGAGGCGTGGCTCATCGTTTCCGGATGTTCCATCAGCGATTCGACTCCACCCAGCGATTCAGCCATCGCGAACAACTTCGTGCTGGTCATCACCTTTTCGGCCTTGGCACCTCCTCCTCTGACATCAAAACTGAGCATGCCGCCAAAGCCCGTCATCTGCCGCTTCGCCAGGGCGTGATGCGGATGGTCGGGGAGCCCCGGGTAATAGACGCGCTCGACCTGCGGGTGTTTGCACAGCATTTCTGCCAGAGCGAGCGCTCCCCGCTGGTGTGCTTCCATCCGCGGAGCCAGAGTCTTAACGCCCCGCAATACCAGCCACGCGTCGAAAGGCGAACAACCCAGCCCCAGTGCATTGACGATGTAACCGATGCGTTCGGCGTGCTGCTGATGCCGGGTTATTACCGCTCCGCCAACGACGTCAGAGTGCCCGTTGAGGTATTTTGTCGTCGAATGCACGATTACGTCGACGCCGAATTCAAAGGGTTTCTGGCAGTACGGCGACATGAATGTATTGTCGGCGATTGTCATCGCCCCCCCGGCTTTCGCGACCTCGACGACGGCTTTGATGTCGACCAGGTTCAGCAGCGGGTTGCTGGGGGTCTCGATCCAGACGCATTTGGTTCGAGGGGTGAATGCTTTGCGAATGTTCTCGGCGTCCTGCATGTTGACGAACGAAAACGTGAGTCCGTAATCCGTGAAGGGAGAAATAAACAGCCGGAAGGTGCCGCCATAAATGTCGTGGCCGGCGATAATGTGGTCGCCTGGCTTAAAGAGATGCATCGTCGCAGTAACGGCGGCCATGCCGGTGCAGGTGGCCCGGCAGTCGATGCCCCCTTCGAGTGAGGCCAGGCTTTCTTCGAGGGCCCGGCGGGTGGGGTTGCCACTGCGCGTGTAGTCATACCCTTTCGTCCTGCCCAGCCCCTCGAAGCGGAAGGTCGATGTGGGATAAATCGGCGTAATACAACTATTGAACGTTTCGTCTTTATCGACCCCGACGTGGACACACCGGGTTTCGAACCGCTGCTTTGAATAATCGTGGCTCATGATGCTCTAAACTCTCTCGGGTCGGATAGGGCAGGAATTGCATGCAAAAGGGGAATTCAATGGGGACACGCCCAGTCTAAGACGTGTTCGCGCAGTGTACGCCGTAAGAATCTTCATTTCGACGGCGGCTGGCAAGGGTGGCCATGGTGTTTTCAGACGGGCCGCCGCAGTTCACCCCCGAAAACGCGGCTCGACGATCGCGGACTTCCGCAATGAGCCCGGTTCACTGCTGATTTTGCAATCGGAGTTTCAAATGTCTCGGAGGACGATCCTGCCGATTGACCAAGCGCGGCAAGCCGCACAAGCGGAATAAGCCTGGAGTGGCTTCCCGTTTCGGCGGACTGGCTTCCCTGGGCGGCTCTTGCTAACTTGGAACATCGCAAAATTAATCAGTTTTCTCCGACGTTCGGCGGAAAACCGCCAGAGGCTTGTAGTGTCACACGGTCCCGATTTTCAGAAGACGCCCCTCATTCCCGTCATCGCCCAGGATCACGCCAGCAGTGTGGTCTTGATGCTGGCGTACATGAACGAAGAGGCATTTCGCGAAACACTCGCGACGGGGCGGGTGTGTTATTTCAGCCGCAGTCGCAATAAGTTGTGGCGCAAGGGTGAAGAAAGTGGCAATGTTCAGGAAGTCAGGGAGATTTTTTTCGACTGCGACGCAGATACGCTGCTGGTTAAAGTGAACCAGATCGGCGGGGCGGCGTGTCACGAGGGGTACCAGAGCTGTTTTTTTCGGAAGCTCGCAGCCGGTGGCGCGCCTTTCGAGGTCGTGGGCGAGCGGTTGTTCGATCCCGCGGAAGTCTACAAGAAAAAGGGCTGACCTGCAAAGAAGGGTGTAATGGCTGACAAGGTTTTGAAACTGGGAATTCCCGCCGGCTCTCTGCAAGAGGCGACCGGAGAACTCTTTCGCAAGGCCGGCTACAACATTAAGTTTTCGTCGCGCTCGTACTATCCTGAGATCGACGATTCCGAGATCGAGTGCCTGTTGATCCGCGCGCAAGAGATGGCCCGCTACGTCGAGCAGGGGGTACTCGACGCCGGCATTACCGGCTATGACTGGATTCTCGAAAACAATGCCCATGTGCATGAAGTTTGCGAGCTGATGTTCTCGAAAGTCAGCCGGCGCCCCGTCCGCTGGGTGCTGTGCGTTCCCAACGATTCGCCTGTTCAATCGGTGAAAGACCTGCAGGGAAAGCGCATCGCCACCGAAGTTGTCGGGTTGACAAAGAGCTTTCTCGCTCGACATGGCGTCGAGGCGCTGGTCGAGTTTTCATGGGGGGCGACCGAGGTCAAGCCGCCGCAGCTTGCCGATGCCATCGTCGAAGTGACTGAAACGGGAAGTTCGCTGCGCGCCAACAACTTGCGGATTATCGCCGAAGTTTTGCAGAGCACGACGCGATTCGTGGCAAATTTGTCGGCGATCGCCGACGAGTGGAAGCGGTCGAAGATTGACAACCTGGCGTTGATGCTCAAGTCGTGTCTGGCTGCTGAAGGCAAGGTGGGGCTGATGATGAATGTCCGCCGGGTCGATTTGCCGCGGGTTCTCGAACAGCTCCCCGCACTACAGAAGCCGACTGTTTCTTCGCTCTCAGATCCCGACTGGGTCGATGTGAACACGATCGTCGACGAATCTTTCGTGCGCGTCGTGGTTCCGAAGCTGAAAGGTGCCGGTGCGCTGGGAATTGTCGAGTATCAGATCAACAAGATCATCGATTGAGTTTTGATGCATCGCAGTGCCGTAATCTGAAAACGCCGAACCGATTCGGCTTGAAACCAGAACAGCCGGTGCTCGCGTAGCGCATGCCTGCCAGCGCCCGCTTCTTCAGATCTGACCCGACGCTTTACTGGTCGCGTGCCCCGACGTACCTCACAAATCAGCGGTCCGGGCTGATTGTCGTTTTCAATCTGGAATTGGTATGCTTTTCTTAAATCAATCCTGGTCCGCCAATCAAGATGTGGGATCCGATGGCTTTAACGATGGATAATCCCTTTCTGTCTGACGCCCCAGCCATCGAGGTTCATTCGCTTGAAAAAACCTATCGCGACGGAATCTTCAATCGCCGGCCTGTCATGGCGCTGCGCGGCGTTTCGTTTCAGGTAGCGCGCGGCTCAATCTTCGGCCTGCTGGGGCCCAACGGAGCCGGCAAGACCACGCTGATCAAGGTTCTCTTGGGAATCGTTCGCAAAAACGGCGGCCAAGCGACACTTCTGGGATGCGCGGCCGGAGATCGCCGCGGCCGCATCGGGGTGGGGTATCTTCCCGAAAACCATCGCATTCCGCGGCATCACACCGGCAATACGGCTCTCGAGTACTATGGCAGCCTGAGTGGCATGTCGGGCCGAGAAATTCGGCAGCGCCGGCCCGCGTTGCTCGAACTGGTCGGCCTGCAGACATGGGGTAAGACCTCTGTCAAAGGGTACTCGAAGGGGATGCTGCAGCGACTGGGTCTGGCACAAGCCTTGATGCACGATCCCGAACTGCTGATTTTGGATGAGCCCACCGATGGCGTCGACCCTGTCGGTCGCAGCGAAATGCGGACAACGTTGCGACGGCTCAAGACCGAGGGGAAGACGGTTTTCATTAACAGCCACTTGCTGCAGGAGATCGAGCTGGTGTGCGACCGCGTGGTCATTCTCGTAAAGGGCGAAGTCCGCCGCGAGGGACTCGTCGCCGACATCACGCAGCGGGCTGAGGCCGAAATTGAGCTGACGCTGGCAGGAACTGAGTCAGACATTCAGGCCGCGCTGAGGCCGTGGAACATTACCGAATTGAGCGCGGGCGCGACTGGAGAGCACCGGGCCGTCCTGCGGATAGGCGACCAGCCGACGATCGATCGCTGCATCGACAGTCTGCGAGCGGCCGGGGTCAGCATCGTCGGGCTCGCTCGCCGTCGCGATACACTTGAGGAAGCCTTCATGGGGATCGTGACGAAATGACACCCGAACAGGACATTGTATACGTCGCAGGGAGCAGGCTCGAACGCCACTGTGCGTACGACGCGTGCTCTCCCGTCGGGTCGTGGTTAAACGTAAATCTTCCACCAGCGTAACATCTATTTTTCGGAACCCCAGTATGCGGCCGTATCTCGCAGTTCTGAAAGATTCGTTTCGTGAAGCGCTCGCCTCGCGCGTGCTGTGGATTCTGATCATCCTGACCACGCTTCTTTTGCTGCTGGCAGCGCCCGTGGGAATTCGAGAACAAAAGGTCGCTCAGCCGCCGACACCGGGGACTGAATCTGACGAATCGTCGCCCACGGGGAAGACCGAAATTGTCGCCACCTATCTGGTCTGGGACATTTTCGATCCGATTCCCATGTCGCGCGCCCAGGCGACGCCAGTCATCAAAGCGCTTTTGGCCGGGATTATCGATTTTTTCGTCGGAACTCTGGGAGTGTTCGCGGCGATTCTTGTCACTGCCTCGATCATTCCCCACACGTTTGAGGCCGGCGCCATCGATCTTTTGCTGAGCAAGCCAGTCTCTCGCTCGCTTTTGTACCTGACTAAATTTTTCGGCGGCTGTGCCTTCATCGCACTCAATGCGGGGTATTTCATTTGCGGCATGTGGTTGATCGCCGGGTCGCGCTTCGATATCTGGAGCGGCAAACTGCTCTTATGCATTCCTGTTTTTCTATTCCTGTTTTCGATTTATTACTGTGTTTCAGCGCTGGCGGGCGTTCTCTGGAAAAACGCCGTGGTGTCAATCGTGGTCACAATTCTGTTTTGGGCGCTGTGCTTCGTCGTCGGGGCAACGAAAAATGTGACCGAACAGGTCTGGCTGAATCCACAGCGACTGGTGAAGCTGGTTCCAGCAGGCGACACATTGCTGGGGGTCACTGATCTGGGCCAGGTGCGACAATGGCGGCCAGAGGCGTCGACTTGGGAAGATGCATTTTCCGCTGAAGGGCAGGTGCATGCTGGGCCGGCGTTCATGCTTCCACAACCACCGATCGGTTTGGTTTACGACGCCCGAAATGATCGAATCCTCGCAATGCAGGCGGCTGCTTCTGGAGGTGGGTTCGGTCTCTTTGGCCCCACGGCGACACTGCTGCAGGGAACGCGGGCCAATGGCTGGAAACGTGAGAAGGGCCCCGCGCCGCCGACCGGCGTGCTCACCCTGCTCGCCAGCGCAGAGGGTGACGTCGTGGCTGTTACCAAGGCCGCTGTTTTTCGCCTGGTCCGCAGCAATGCCGACAATGACGTTGCCGAAAAACGCGAGAAATTTGTCCGCTCAGGGCCCGAGACGGCACTCAAACTCGATTCCACGGCCGCCTTCGCCATGAACCCCGCCACGGGCGCCATTGCCATTTTCAATCGTGGGGTCGTGACGGTTCTCGAACTGAATTCAGCCGAGAAATACGTGCTGAGGGTTGCAAAAGAGGTCGCCAGCGCCAAGGCCGCCACCGCGGCCGTCGTGGCGTTTGGTGGTAACACAGTGCTTGTGGCGCTCGCCGATGGACAAGTGCTGATTCTCGATGCGGCTGACTTGTCTGAAAAAGAGAACGTTCGACCCGCCGGCGATGGCGCACCGCGTTTCGCCGCGGCTTCTCCCACCGGCCGCTGGCTCTCGGTGCTGTTCCATAAACATGTGCTGTGGCTGTACGATACTCAAAAGGGCAAGGCGGGCGGTCTTTCTCTGACCGGTCAGGGAGACATCTCGGCAGCCGACTTCGACAGTTCCGATTGTCTTTTGGCGACCGATCGGGGGACCAGAGTGACGCGGTACCAACTCGATCCCTTTCAAGTCGAAGATCGTCGCGCGCCGACGTTGAGTGGCCTGCAGATGGTCTACCATTACGTGATCGTGCCGATCTATACGGTGTTTCCGAAACCGGGGGAGCTTGGCAATGTGGTCTCTTATCTGCTCACCGACCAGGATTCACTTCCCATGGGGCCGAATCAGCAGGACCTGGCCCAGAGACGGTTGAAAGTTGACATCGCAGGCCCGATCTGGAGCAGCCTGGTATTTCTAACGGTCATCCTGAGTCTCTCGTGCGTGTACGTGTGGAGGTCGGATTTCTGAAGTGCGCAAGCGGCGCAGAACATAAAAGCCCAGCGGCGGCTGTAAAGCAGCCGGAGTGCGGCCCAAGCACAGTTCGAGGCGAATGTCTGGAAGCATGAGCACATCCACCGGTTCGGCTGTTTCGCTTCAGGCCCGGCATCTCATTCCGCTGTGGCTCAAATGCGCTTATACCGCGTTTTGCATGATTCTGATTCCCTATTACTGGCATGCCTACGGACTAACGAACTTTCTCTACTTCTGCGATGTCTCGCTCTTTTTCACGTTGGCTGCGGTCTGGCTCGAATGGCCCATCCTGGCGTCGATGCCGGCGGTCGGTATCTTGTTGCCGCAGACCTTGTGGATGCTCGATCTGCTGGTCGAG
>JAYTRB010000666.1:0-2451 GCA_043746425.1 Planctomycetia bacterium | reverse complement strand
TGCCACCAGAACGGCGATAATGGCGATGACCACCAGGAGCTCAATGAGCGTAAAACCGCGTGGCTGCTGTCGCATAATCGATTCCTGAAATGTGCTGACTCTTAACGTGCCGACCAGCGGGGAGGGAGTCGGGAGAGGCTGGCCGGCTGCCGCGACGAACCGGATTGGGACAACGAATGTCCGGGTTTTCCGGTGCGACACAAGATAACCAGATCCTTGACATGGATACAATCGTTTCCATAAAATGATACGATCATGTCACAGCCGTCGGGATTACAGAATCACGTGAAGGCGCTGCGGCTGGAAAGAAACTGGTCGCAGGCTGAGTTGGCGCGACGAGCGCGAATTTCGCGTGCCGCCGTCAGCGCCATCGAGATTTCGCGACTCGTACCGTCGGTGGCGGTGGCATTGTCACTGGCAGCGGCTTTTGGTGTTCGCGTCGATGCACTTTTTTCTCTCGAGCGATTGGCCAGCAGTGAACCAGTCTGGGCTTGGCCGGCGACGGCAGATCCGTGCCGGTACTGGCATGCCGATGTCGCCGGCAGAACGCTTTTTTATCCTGTCGAGGCAACTGGTCTGGGGGTCGTGGGCCATGACGGAATCTACCGGCACGGCAGTATCGCCCCCCACAGCCGGAATCTTCCCGAGCAGACACTGGTCATGGCCTCCTGCGACCCGGCGGCAGCGCTGCTGGCAGCCGAACTCGCTCGCGAAACTCCCTTTCGCCTGCTGGTCTTGTCACGGTCCAGTTCTGAAGCCCTGCGGCTGCTGGGGCAGTCCTTCGTGCATGTGGCAGGAGTGCATCTGGCGAAAGCCGGCCACAAAAGAGGCAATGCTGCGGCCGTCGCAGGGCGAATCGGGGCAGGTTACGCACTTTTACACGTGGCTCGCTGGCAAGAGGGGTTGGCCCTCGCACCGGGGCTGGGAATCAAATCGGTGAGTGGGGTGTTGCGCAAGAAGTTGCGATGGATCGGTCGCGAGACTGGTTCGGGGGCGCGGGAATGCCTCGATGAACTGCTCGAAAACCGGGACAAACCGCGGCGTGAGGCGCGCGACCATCGCGGCGTTGCCGAGGCGATTCGTTGCGGGTGGGCCGACGTGGGGGTTTGCGTGCGTCTGGTCTGCGAAGATGCGGGTCTCGAATTCCTGAGCGTTCGCGACGAAACATACGACCTTTGCTTCGCCGCGGAGTCGGCGAACGATCCGCGAATCAAGGCGCTCGTCGCGGCTGTTCAGTCTGAGTCGTATCGCCGGCTGCTCGGAGAATTGCCCGGTTACGACACCCAGCACGCGGGCGAGTTAAAGGAAATCACTTGAATCCGCGCCCCGTACCCTTTCAGGAGGGGTCGATGCTGTATATTTCTCATTGGTCTATTTCTTGACGTCCTCGATTGCGTCTTCGCACTCTTGCGTAAGCCCTGGCTTCTTCGACTTTTCGCGTTGATGAAAAAACGATTGAGTTGGTGCTTTTCGCGACAGCGTGCAGCCGCCGGCATTCTTTTCGAGTCTTCGATCATTCAAGCTTCTATCGTCATTTTTCAAGCGGCTGAATTCTCAGATGAAACGAGCCCAGACTTCCAGACCGAAAGTTACAGTCGCAGCCCCGGCTGAAAACGAGGCTGCGCGCGCCGCGTTCTCGAGACTCATCGTGATCGTGTGCCTCGCGGCGGCCCTTCCCGGCTGCGGCGATGCACCCCGATCCTTAGAAGGCCGCCAGACGGCCCGTCGACTCCGGATTGCGGCAGCCTCAGATCTTAAATTCGCCCTTGCCGATGTTGTCGTCGCATTCGAGAAGCAGCATCCCGACGTCCAGCTCAAAATGACTTATGGCTCTTCCGGCACTTTCTTCTCGCAGCTTTCCTATGAGGCGCCATTCGATCTTTTCCTCTCGGCTGATATGACCTATCCGCAGAAGCTGATCGAGCAAGGGCACGCCGTCGCGGGAAGCGATTTTGAATATGCGATAGGGCACATCGTGATTTGGGCGGCAAAGGATTGGCCCATCGATGTGGAGCAAGGCTTTGAAATCCTGCGCGATGATGCCGTATTGAAGATCGCCGTGGCAAACCCGCAAACCGCGCCCTATGGCCGGGCGGCGATTGCCGCGCTCAAGAGCGTGGGCATTTACGACGCCGTCGAGTCAAAGCTGGTGTATGGCGAGAGCATCGCCCAGACGGTCCAAATGGCCGAATCGGGAGCCGCCGATGTGGGAATCGTAGCCCTCTCGCTGGCGCTCTCCCCTGCACTGCAAGACAAAGGAAGGTATTACCAGATTCCAGACGACGCGCATCCTCCGATTGTGCAGGGGGGGGTCGTGCTGCGATGGGCAGAGGATGCCGCACTCGCTGGTGAGTTTCGCGATTTTCTGTTGAGTGCCGACGCAGCGGCCATCCTCAAGCGATTCGGCTTCGTGCCGGCGGGAGAATGACGTTTGGACTGGACGGCGATTCG
>JAYTRB010000665.1:0-6821 GCA_043746425.1 Planctomycetia bacterium | reverse complement strand
ACAAAGCCCAGACGCTCGTCGAAAAATCGCGGGCGCGGGCCGAGGCACTGGCCGACGAAGTGCAGCCCGATTCGTTGCGCCAACTTTTGTATTTTCTCGTCGATATGGTGTTATCTCCCGAAACCGAAGAGCCCGCGATCGCCAGCAGCCATACGCTGCTCTCGTTGCCGGTCGTCGTTGCGGGGTGAGACGAAGTCGTCGCAGGAAACTGCGGTAGCACGAAGAATTTCTTTTCTGATGAACGATCGCGTCGCGGTACTACTGATTGCGCACGGCAGCCGCCGGCCCGACGCCAATGACGACTTGGTGCGCCTCGCCGAGATCATTCGCGCGATGAATATCTACCCGATCATCGAGACAGCCTATCTGGAACTGGCCGAGCCGGGCATTGAGGCGGCCGGCGAAGAGTGCGTGGCGGCCGGGGCGACACGGGTGAAAATGCTCCCCTATTTTCTGTCGGCTGGCGCACACGTAGTCGATGATCTGGAAAAGCACCGGCAGGATCTCGCCAATCGCTTTCCCTTGACTGCGTTCGAACTCTGCCCCCCTCTGGGGCGGCATCCGTTGATGATCGATATCGTGCTCGACCGGCTGGGTGACCGCTGATTCCTGCTAATGCACCGTCAACAGATTGTTGATCATCGAGATCGCGGCAGGGCCAACGAGGACGACGAAGATGCCGGGGAAGATGAACAGCACTAGCGGGAAGATCAGTTTCACCGCCGTCTTCTGGGCGCGTTCTTCGGCAAGCTGCGAACGCTTCACACGCATCGTGTCTGACTGCACACGCAGGGCCTGGGCAATGCTCGAACCGAAACGGTCGGCCTGAATCAGAATGGCGGCCAGGGCCTTGAGGTCGTCGACCCCCGACCGAATTCCCAGGTCGTGCAGCACCTCACGGCGCTGGCGACCGACCTGCAGTTGAAAGTTGCACAGCGCGAATTCTCCGCACAGTTCGGGGGCCGTATCGAGCAGTTCTTCAGAAACGCGGCGCAAGCCCGCATCGAGACCCAGGCCCGATTCGACGCACACCACCAGCAGGTCGAGCGCATCGGGGAGCGACAGAAATATTTTTTCCTGGCGGGCTCGCTTCAGAAAAAAGAGGACGACTTCAGAGAAATAAAACCCCAGCCCTCCGCCGACGACGGCAGAAAAAATACCGTTGCGCGTCATGCCCCAATGCGCCAGGCCGATGCCGCTTCCCAGCACCAGACCAGAGATAAGGGTCGCAAATTTGATGGCCAGGTACCATTCGGTCGCATACGGAGAGTTGAAGCCGGCGTTAGCCAGCGAGACTTTGAGCTTGCTTTGCTCAAGCTCGCTGGTGGGCTGCAGGGCCCGCGACAGGGCCGGAGCCGCCTTTTCCATCATGTTGCCCATTCCCGACTGGGCCCGTGGATCAGTAGATTTGTCTTTCCCGCGCAACATGGGATTGCGCAGCTCTTCGAGGCGTTCGTCAGCCCGGGAATTCCTGTTCCCGAGAAAATTCATGAGCGCCCAGGCGCCGCAGGCAAAGCAGGCGAAAACGGCCCAGGGAAGAATCTGAATGAGGGTCATGGGAAGATCTCGAAAGCGTTACGGCCCGCAGCGGGTGAACGAGAAATGGTTGCTGGCGACTCAGGAAGCGGCAGACCTTTACACCTTGATATTGACGATTTTCTTGATACAGACGGCCCCCAGCACCTGCAGCACAGCGGCGACGGCAATCATCTTTCGCCCCAAGGGGTCGGTGAACAGCAGCATCACATAGTCGGGGTTCAGGTGGTACACGACAAAGAACAGTGCGATTGGCAAGCCCATCAGCACGACGCCGCTGATGCGGCCTTCACCGGTGAGGGCCTGTACCTGCCCTAGAATCTTGAACCGCTCGCGGATAATGTGGCTGATCTTGTCGAGGATTTCCGCGAGATCGCCCCCGGTCTGACGCTGAATGACGACCGAGGTGACGAAGAATTTCAAGTCCAGGTTGGGCATGCGCTTGAGCATGTCTTTCATGGCCTGTTCGATGGGAATTCCCAGGTTCTGCGCTTCATAGACGTTGCCGAACTCCGCAGAAATGGGCACGGGCATTTCCTGCACCACAACCGCCATTCCCGAAGCCAGCGAATGGCCCGAGCGCAGCGCCCGGCCCACCAGTTCCAGCGCATCGGGAAGCTGCTTGCCGAATTTCCGGAATCGCGACCGTCGCCGCAGCAAGAGCCACATAAGCGGCAGCGTGCCGAAGAACAGGCCCACGACGGGGTACAACGGCAGGGGCGAATGGCTGATGATGGCCCCGATTATTCCCAGGAGCGAGCACAGGGCCGAGATTCCGAGAAACGAATTGATACTGATCGGCGAATCGGCCTGGACGAACAGGTTCTTCAGATTCCCGGCGCGGGTCGCAATTTTGCTGACCAGCCCCGAAAAGCCATCGACACCTTCCTGAATGACCTCTGCCTTCAGGAGCCCGCGCGCCTCAAGCTCTGGGGTCTTGAGCCCGGCCAGAACATCGAGGCGGTCTTCGGTCTTGGTGTTGCCGAAGTCCTTGAAGGCGAAGGCCGCGGCTGCGACCATCGCCGTCACGGCGATGAAAACAACAATTAAAAGCATTGTGGGGTCCATGATGACTCATCTCCCGAGAGTGCGGGCTGCAAACAGATTGGCCGGCAATCGCACGCCTCCCTGTTCGAGCCGCTGCATGAACGACGGCCGCACTCCGGTCGCCTCGAAGTGGCCGTGTGCGCGGCCGTTTTCGTCGATTCCATCCTGCACGAACAGAAAAATGTCCTGCATAATCACCGTGTCCTGTTCCATATTCAAAACTTCAGTGATGTGCGTAATTTTTCGCGGTCCCCCTTGCAGGCGGTTGGCCTGAATAATCAAATGCACGGCCGAAGCGAACTGTTGCCGAATCGCCTTGATGGGCAACTCGATGCCCCCCATCATGATCATCGTTTCCATACGGGCCACGCCGTCGCGCGGCGAGTTGGCGTGAATCGTCGTCAGCGAGCCTTCGTGGCCGGTATTCATGGCCTGCAACATGTCGAGCGTTTCAGGTCCGCGGCATTCTCCGATGATGATGCGATCGGGACGCATGCGAAGGGCGTTCTTGACCAGGTCGGTGGCTGTCACCTGCCCCTTGCCTTCAATGTTGCACGGCCGCGTTTCAAGCCGCAGCACATGTTCCTGCTGAAGCTGCAGTTCGGCCGCATCTTCGATCGTAATGACGCGGTGATCGTGCTGAATGAAGCTCGACAGGGTGTTGAGCAGTGTCGTTTTACCGGAACCGGTTCCGCCACTGACAATCATGTTCAACCGGGCTTTGATGGCCCCTTCGAGCAACATTACCATTTCGGGCGTGAACGCCCCGAATTTGAGGAGATCTTCGAGAGCCAGAGGGTTGGCGCCAAAACGGCGAATCGAGAGCGAGGGGCCATCGATGGCCAGCGGAGGGATAATCGCGTTGAGACGCGAGCCATCGGGAAGCCGCGCGTCGACCATGGGCGACGTTTCGTCGATGCGCCGTCCGACTTTCGAAACGATGCGATCGATGATCTGCAGCAGATGCTGATTATCGCGAAACACGACTTCAGAGCGAACGATCCGTCCCCGTTTTTCAACGAAGACCTTCTTCGGCCCATTGATCATGATATCGCTGATTGTGGGATCCTTGAGCAGGATTTCGAGGGGGCCGAAGCCGAACGTTTCATCGAGCACCTCTTCAATCAGCCGCTCGCGTTCGCTGCGGTTGAGCAGCGGGTTCTCGGTGTCGCACAGGTGTTCGACGACGAGCCTGATTTCGCGGCGGAGAGTGTCGCCCTCAAGATCTCCCAGGCGCGACAGGTCGAGTTTGTCGACCAGTTTGCCGTGGATCAGCGTCTTGAGGTCTTCAAAGCTGGCGTTCTGAACGTTCTGCGAATCGGCAGCGCGCCCCGCGCGGGGCGCGGCATGGGCAGGACTGGCCATAAATTCATCAACTCCTTGCAGAAAACAGGAAGCAGTGCAGAAAACGGCCCGCTTTTGCCCGGCACCTGGAACACCGGAGCTACGTAAAACTGTAGCTTACGTTCAGACGGCCGGTCGGTCGGGTCTGTTCAAAAATCGCATCATGCCGAGGGCCGGCCGGCACTTCCGTTATTGTCGGCTTGACCGCGACTGCCGTCTCCCGCAAAATGTCGCCGTCACAATCTCGATTTACCAGGAATCCGGATCTCGCACGCGATCTGTGATGAATACATCTGAAAGCCATAATGCCCGACCCGTCACACGACTTGCCGGCCGACGTCAACTCGCTGCAAGAACAAATCCGCCGGCTGCCACCCCACGAACTGCGAAACTCGAGCGAATTCAACCGGCAACTCATCGACAGCGTGCAGGGGGTGGTGGCGTACGACATGAACCTGCGGTACATGCTGTGGAACCGCTTCATGCAGGAAATTTCTGGTATTCCCGAGCAGGATGTCATCGGCAAACGGCCCACCGAGTTGTTCCCCTGGGCGGCAGAATGCCAGGTCGAACAGGCCGTTCAAAAGGCGCTTTCCGGGGGCATCGGCATCGCCGACAACATCTGCTTTCACTTTCCGAAAACGGGGCGCAGCGGCTGGTCGCTGGTGCGGTACTATCCCTTCCGCGACAGTACAGGAACAATCCTCGGCGCGATCGGCAGCGTCATTGAAACCACCGAATGGCGGCAAACCGAATTCGCACTCCGCGAGAGTGAAGAGCGGGCCCGGCTGGCTTTTGAAGTGGCGCACATGGGGGCCTTCGACTGGCACGTCGATTCGGGCCGATCGAGATTCTTCGGAAAAATGATGCCCCTCTTCGGGCGGAATGCCGAAGACGATCACGCCAGCTACGCTCAATTCCTCGAAGCAATTCACCCCGAAGACCGCCCGCGAGTCGAAAAGGCGGTACAAGGTGCGCTGCGCGATGGTTCAGGCTATGACGTCGAATTTCGCGCTCTATGGCCCGACGGAACCGAGCACTGGCTCGCCGAAAAGGCGGTTGTCATTCCTCACACGACTGGTCGCCCCGCGCGGATGATCGGCGTCACGCTCGACATCGACGAACGCAAACGGTCTGAAGTCGAACGCGGTCAACTCGACGCCCGCGTGCAGCAGGTGCAGAAACTCGAAACTCTCGGCACTCTCGCCGGAGGCGTGGCTCACGATTTCAACAACCTCTTGCAGGCAATTCTTGCGAATGCCGGCCTCATTCGCCAATACGTCGAGGCATCTTCCGAAGTGCAGGGTTGCGTCGACCAGATCGAGACCGCCGCCGAGCGTGCTTCCGATCTGACGATGCAGCTTTTGGCGTACTCCGGAAAGGGAAGGTTCGTCATTGAGGCGCTCGATCTGTCGCTTCTGGCAGTTGAAATGTCGAAGCTTCTCGAGGCGTCACTTCCCAAGAATGCGCGCGTTTTGGGGCAGTTTCCACCCGATTTGCCGGCTGTCGAGGGCGACCCCACCCAGCTCAGGCAGGTGGTCATGAACCTGATCCTCAACGCTGCTGAGTCATTGATTGACAACCCCGGCGTCATTCGCCTGGCCACCGGCATCGTGCGGCTCTCGACCGAAGAACTGGCCGGGCTGCTGTTTGGCACTGGGCTCGATGCAGGCCGGTATCTCTATTTTGAGGTAGGCGACACGGGTTGCGGCATGACCGAAGAAATCAAATCGAAGATCTTCGACCCGTTTTTTACCACCAAAGATCAAGGCCGCGGACTGGGCCTGGCCGCCGTTTTGGGAATCGTCCGCGGGCACCGTGGGGCCATGCAGTTTCACAGTGCACCGGGGGAGGGCACCGTCTTCCGGATCTTACTCCCTGCGTCCGACAAGCCCGCGAAAACCAGGCTTCAGACGATCCCACCAAAACCCGTTCCCCTTCACGTCAAAGGAACGATTCTCGTCGTCGACGACGAACCGGCAATTCGTCATGCGGCGAGACTGCTGCTCGAAGGCATGGGCTTTTCCGTCGCCACGGCCTGCGATGGACTCGAAGCCATCAACATGTTCAAGATTCGTCCCGCCGAATTCAGCGCGGTGCTCCTCGATTTGTCGATGCCCCAGATGACGGGGGCCCAGGTGCTGCGGGAACTGCGCACCGTGCGCCCCGACATTCCTATCCTGTTGTCGAGCGGCTACACAGAAGAGGAAGCGGTACTTCAATTTCAGGAAAATGGAACGGCCGGCTTTCTTCAGAAACCGTACCGCGGCAGTCAGCTCCGTGCCAAATTGCAGGAGGTGCTGCAGCAGGCATCTACCGCCAGTTTTCGTGTTTGACGATGCCCATCGTCGTTTTCTATGCCATTTCGCGCTTCGCTGCCTGGTCGAGTCCCAGTTCCGCAATCATCGCTTCGCGGATTTTAAACTTCTGGATCTTGCCCGTGACGGTCTGCGGAAACTCGTTCACGAAACGAATGTGCTTCGGAATCTTATAATGCGCCAGATTCCCCTGGCAGTACGCACGAATTGCCTCTTCGGTTGCCGCATTGCCGGGTTTGAGCTTGATCCAGGCGGCCAACTCTTCGATATATCTGGGGTCAGGAACCCCGACGACTGAAACATCCTGCACAGCCGGATGCGTATACAGAAATTCCTCGATCTCGCGGGGATAGATATTCTCTCCTCCACGAATGACCATGTCTTTAATGCGTCCCGTGATGCGGTAGTAACCGTTGGGCATGCGCGTCGCCAGATCGCCAGAGTGCAACCAGCCGTCGCCGTCAATCGCCTGCGCGGTCTGCTCGGGCATGTTGTAATATCCCAGCATCACCCCATGCCCGCGCGCACAGAGCTCTCCCTGTTCTTCGTCGCCAGCAACTCGGCCTGACACAGGGT
>JAYTRB010000664.1:0-4671 GCA_043746425.1 Planctomycetia bacterium | reverse complement strand
GGTCTTTCTCGAAGAATACCGTGTGCAGTTCGGGGGGCTCGCCCGGCAGCTTTTGAGCGCTGCGCTGCGTACCGACGATTTGTCGGGCATTGGTCGTGTTGCGGGAATGTATTTTCATACTCCGGCCGGCTATGAAGCCGCCAACCGCCTGGGGTCGCTGCACCTCGATCGCGGTGAATTTGCCTTGGCGGCCCATTGGTTCGCCGCGCTTTGGCAGGCGCATACGAGCGTCACGAAAGATGTGTTGTGGCGTGCCAAAGCGGCGTTTGCATTGAAGCAGGCCGGTCAAGCCGAACTCAGCCGCAATGTCTTCGACGACTCGTCGGTGACGGCGTCGATCGGCTTGGGAGGAGAATCGCGTGAGCCGGGAAAGTGGCTGGCAATGGCTCGGTCGGTCGCCGGTCTCGAAGAACCGGCGCTTTCCGACTGGCCGATTTTTTTCGGCACCCCGCGCCGTACGGGGGTTGCGACGGGTGGTGAACCGTTGTTGCTTCCGCGCTGGCGAATCGCAACGACCGACAGCCACCCCGTCCGCGCCCAAATCGAACAGCTTGTCGAAGATCTGGCCGACCAGGGGACGACTCCGCTGCCGATGTTGTTTCCCTCAATGATCGACGGAAAGGTCGTATTTCGGACGCTTCACGGGGTACAGGTGGTCGACGCGGCCACGGGACGTCCTTTGTGGCACACCGAAGAATCGCAACCGCTTGAGCGCCTGATTGCCGGAACGACCGGGCAGATCGAGAACGAGGTCAATGTCGGCTTGTTTCCGGCGATGATGGGACGCGGCGTGCGCGCCTGGAACAACGGTATCACTTACGGGGGGGCTGCCGGCGAATACATCCCGCTCAGCAATCTCTTATTTCGCAACGCCAATTTCGGCATCGTCAGCAGCGACAGCCGGCAATTGTTCGTTGTCGATGACCCGATCTTTCTGACAAATCTGCAACCCGCCAATCCCTGGGCCTGGAACCAGTCGGGAAGCAATCTGGAGCAGGCGGCAGGCAGGCTGACGTCGTATGATCTTGAGACCGGACACCCGTTGTGGGAGATCGGGGGGCCCGCCAATGGCGAGCCGTTCGATCTGCCGCTGGCGGGCTATTTCTTCTTCGGTGCGCCGGTGGCCGACGGGGGTGAATTGTTTGTGGTCGGAGAATCCACCACGGGCGACAGCAGCGGACAAATTCGCTTGATCTGTCTCGACCCGCGTTCGGGAGAAAAAAAATGGTCGCAGCTGATTGCGGCTTCAGAATCGGCCATCGAAAAGGACATCGGCCGCCGCTGGTGGACGGCACAGGTGGCTTCGGGTGACGGAATTCTCGTGTGTCCCACGACGGTCGGCTGGCTGACGGCCGTCGATCGTGTTACGCACTCGCTGCTGTGGGGCTATCGGCCTGCGCCCCAGGGGCCACGGAACAATCTCAACCAGGTCGGCGACAATGAAGCGACGCACATGGTCCCGAATACTCCTCTGGGAGGAACCTGGGGCCCGGCGCCTCCGATCATCGCCGAAGGACGGGTTGTCTACACGCCGATGGACGCCCCGGTTCTCGTCTGTCTCGATGAATTCACAGGGAAGGAATTATGGTCAAAACCCCGCGGCAGCTCCCTGTACCTGGCAGGCGTCTTCGACAAGTTGGTTGTGGTTGTTGGCCGCGACGCGATCACTGCTTTTCATCTTGAGAAGGGGGACCAGGCGTGGATGGCCAAGATCACGGCGCCCTCTGGCCGGGGCGTCATCGTGGCCGAGCGGCTTTACCTGCCGCTTGCGGCCGGCGAAGTCTGGGGAATTAACCTGAAAACCGGGGAAATTCTCGACAAGTGGAGCCTGCCCAGTCACGTTTCTTCCGTCGGCAACCTCGCCATGTATCGTGGAATGCTGTTGTCGGTCGATGCGTTCGGGCTGACGGCTTTCGAGCAGCGCGACGCTGTACAAGATGAGATAGCCCGCCGGAAACAGCAGAATTCGAGCGACCCGTGGGCCCTGTTGCGACAGGCCGAAATTTGCATGCTGGCGCGAAACCTGCCCGAAGCGCTGGCGGCGCTGCGACAGATTCCTCGCGACGAGATTCCCGTCGATCTTCGCCCCGTGTTTCATTCACTGCTGGTCAATGTACTGACCACTACGATTCGCGCCGATTTTTCGCGGTCCGACACTGAGACAAATCTGAAGGATCTGGCGGCCATCTCGAGCACGTCCGACGAAAAACAGGAACTGCGGCGATTGCACGCCGAACTGCATGTGGCGCAAAAGGAATTTGAACAGGCCATCGAAGCGTATCTGGCGCTGGCCGACGATTCGCAGGTGTTTGTGGCGCGCGATGACGCGATGGGGGTGCGCGTACGCAGTGACCTGTGGGCGGCAGGAAAGCTCGCCGATCTGCGAGAGGCCGTTCCCGACGCGATTCGCGAGGTCATCGACCGCCGGATCGCCGCCCTTCGCGTCGCGGCTGAAGGCTCAGATGAAGCGCGCCTCAAATTCGTCACCCTCTTCCGCAGTCATCCCGAAGCTGTCGTCGTGCGCCGTCAACTGGCTGAGTCGTACGCCCAACGGGGCGATTTTCTGCCTGCCGAGCAGTTGCTGATGCAGATTGCCCGCGGCCCCGGCCCGGCAGCCGCCGAAGCAACGGCACGCCTGGCGCGGCTCATGCTGGAGTTCAAGCTGCCGGCAGACGCAGCGTATTACTATCGTCAACTCGAACAGCGATTCGGAAAAGAGAAGGTAAATATAGACGCCACAAATGACGGCCAGACGGGGGCGCAGCTCGTTGAAGGTCTGCGGGCGGCAGGAAAATTCCCCGATTCGCGTCCGCCGGTGCTCGACTGGCATGCCGATTCGGTCCGCGTCGAACGCCTGGGGGCCAATTCCTCGAACCACCTCCTTCAGGAACTTTCGTCGCTCGGTTCACCGGTGCCGTTTTTCCGCCAGCACCGTTTTGAAGTCGATCCTGCCACCCAACGGCTGGAAGTGATCGACGGTCTCACTGATGATTTGCAATGGTCACTGCCGTTACGAAATCTGGCCAATACCACCGAGGGAAGTCTGGCGGTCGCCCAGGCCTCGGGCCATCACCTGACACTTCTCTATCGCGGTGTACTGCACAGTCTGTCGCCAGTCGACCGCAAGGTGCTGTGGACGCGGCCGCTCGACCTTCGTGGGCAAGCACAACAACCCGCAGGACGAAATCAAATGCCGCTGCAGCCGATGCAGCCGGCGGTCAACCTCGTGAACCGCCATGCCGCATTGCACGGAATGCCGGGTGGCAGCGGTTCCTCCCTGGGGCCGGCCGGCGACGAATTCGTCGCCTGTCTGGGACGCCGCAATGTGACACTGCTCGATGCTCTTACGGGCGAGTCGTGCTGGACGTACACCGGGGTGCGGCCGGGCACGCTGACTCTCGGCGGCGAACAAGTTCTCTATCTCAGGCCGGCCGATGGCTTGAACCCGCTGGCCTTACGGGCCAGCGACGGCAAACGGCTGGATGTCAAAAACCTGGCTGAGACTCTGAACCGCGCCATGCATGTTGTGGGCGACAATTTCGTCCTTTCAGGACTTGCCGCAGGCAAACCAGGATTACGTCTGTACGACCCTCTTGCCGACAAGGATCTCTGGACGGTTGAGATTCTCAAGGGAACGCTCATGTCAACGCTCGATAACAACCGCATGGCTGTTCTGGAATCTAACGGAAAGTTCGGCGTCATCGACTTGAGCACGGGGCTGCGACAAGAACTGGCGGCCCTTCCCCCCGAAGATCTCAAAGGGAG
Source organism: Planctomycetia bacterium (assembly GCA_043746425.1). Taxonomy (GTDB): domain Bacteria; phylum Planctomycetota; class Planctomycetia; order Planctomycetales; family Planctomycetaceae; genus JACQFH01. The sequence goes on along the minus strand of JAYTRB010000664.1, from coordinate 906 downwards.
AACCGAGGTCTACGCTCTGGCCGACAACGTCAACATCTATCTCATCATCAACAAAGGGCAGAATCATAACTTCTACTCAGAACAGGTCCCCTTCGTGCGCGCCAGTGGGCTCGTCATGGCCTTCGAGTCGAGCACTGGCAAACAACGCTGGAAGCAGGCCGTCCATGGACAGAACCTGATGCTCGAGCGGTTGACATTTTCGCCGTTCCTGATTTTTTCGAGTCGCAAGTATGAACAGAAGGGAAAAGTGCCGTTCTGGTCGCTGCATCTGGTGGCAATCGATAAACTTTCGGGCGCCCGATTGCTTGATCGCCAGGAAGCGGCCCAGCCCGGGTTCCGCAGCATCACCGTGAGCGCCGTCGATCGTTATGTTGAACTTCGCGGCTGGAACGAGCGCGTCCGCCTGTATCCCGTCGAAAAGACGGCTGAAGCGGGCCAGTCGGGGGGAGAGTAGTTCGCTTCGTCAGGCTCTCTCGCCTGACGCAGCAACAGGCTGTCAGGCTACCGGTTTGCCGCCGTCGCTGTGACTGTCGGCCGGTTTGTGCGTCACAAATGCGCGGTAGAGCCAGAGATCATACAAAATCTTCACTCCGCCAGCGATAAAAAAAGGAGCCCCAAGCAGCGCGGGAATTGCCAGACATCTGGCTGCCAGATAGGGCGACAGGGCAGCGCCAACCGATCGCGCCACCGTGGTGATTCCGGCTGCCGCCGATCGTTCGTCGGCCTGCACAACCGCCATCGTGTAAGATTGCCGCGTGGGAACGTCCATTTGCGAAATGCTGTATCGCACGAGCAGCACGGCCACGGCCGACGACAGGTCGGGCATCACCGGCACGAGGATCAACAGAACATTCGACGGCAAGTGCGTGAAGACCATCGTCTTGACGAGCCCGAATCGCTCGGCCA
>JAYTRB010000663.1:0-2092 GCA_043746425.1 Planctomycetia bacterium | reverse complement strand
CTGTCAAGTCATCGAGCTCAAGCATGAAGCCGCGCCGCATAACTCTGGCCTTGGGAGGGGGGGGCGCCCGGGGAGTCGCCCATCTGGGCGCGATTGACGCGTTGCTGGCGGCGGGACTTGAGATCGAGCGACTTGTCGGCGTCAGCAGTGGCAGCCTCGTGGCGGCGATGTTCGCCTTCGAGCCCGATATAGAGAAGGTTCTGGAACAGGTGGGGAACTTTCTGCACTCGCCCGAATTTGCCCGCCATCAGTCGCTTCTGCTACGAGTGCATCCCGCCCCGAACGTGCAGGGCGACCACGGAATGCTTTCCAGCTATCACCGCGTGGCCGATTTTTTGCGGGCGAACCGCATGCTTTACCGGGCCGTCCATCAGAGTTCGCTCATCCCCGGTCTGCTTCTGGAAGAGGTCGTCAATCATCTTCTGCCTGATGCCGATTTGGCCGATGCCAGTATTCCACTGAGCATTGTGGCCGTTGATCTGCATACCGGCCGCCCAGTCGTGTTCGAGAAAGGATCGGTGCGGCTGGCAGTGAAGGCTTCGGCCGCCGTCCCGGGCGTCTTTCCTCCGATAGAATTCGAAAATCAGCTCTTATGCGATATCGGCGGCTTTTGCGCACTGCCGCTCGGAATCGCGCGCGCGTATCACCCGGAGTGCCTGATCGCGGTCGACGTCGGCTCGAACCTCAAGCCGCTCGTGCAATCGCCGACGGCATTGGAAGTAATGATGCGGATGAACGACATCGGCTCGGCGATGTTCCGCGAACAGCTCCGGACACAAGCTGATCTGACGATTGTGCCTGACGTGGCCGACGTACCGTGGTTCGACTTCAGCACGTCGGCGAACATGATCGATGCCGGGCGCGACGCCGCGACCGCCGCACTGGCGAAACTCCCGCCGCAACGAAGCTGGTTCCAGCGTCTGGTCACCGGCGCGATTTCGCGGCTGATTAATCTGAATCGACAAGAAAATCGCCACCTGCCCCGAACAGCGGCGGCGTTTCATTTGTAGCGCCCGTCGATGAACTCACACTTTTCCGTCCAGAGCCATCTGGTGGAAGCAATGCGTAATTTTGTCCTGGTTTTCGAGGAGCCAGTCAATGTCTGGCTCGTGATTCATCGCTTTGTGAATCGCCTTGGAGGTGGCTTCGCGATGTGTTTTGAACAGAATCTCGAAATCAATTTTCTCGTCGACCACGCTTGGGTCGAGCCAGACAGAAACGATGATTCCCAGGTCATTGGCCTTCGATTTAGGAATGTCGCCAGTGCGGACGGCGTCGAGCACGCCGTTGGCGATGGCGGCCTGAACTGTTCCCATTAGAATGTTGGTGTATTTCGTGGCTTTGACGGTCACTTTGCTGACCATCAGCGTGACGGGACGCACCTGCACATCGCAGTTGAGAATGGCGAAAACGCGTGAGTGGCCCTTGATCTGGTCGCCCAGCAGATTGGCGATGGCGTTGCCAACTGGGCCGTCGAGTTCGCCAATCACGACTTCTGGCTCTGCCGCCGACCATGCCTGTTCGGCTTCGACCAGCGCCTCGCCCGTCCGCAGAACAATGCGCCCCAGATGTTTCTTCTTGCTCTTACCGGTCTTTTTCGCCATTCGGTTTTGTCCTGTTCAATGCAATTCGCGGTGGGTCTGAATCCATAAAGTATAGCGATCGATGACTTGCAGGTCGCTTAAATCCCTGCTCCGTCGGTATTCTTGTGGGGAAACTGCTGATCCATATCGAGCGCGGGCGCCTCGCCCGCAGTACGGCCCACGATGCGTGCTGGAATGCCGGCCACCGTGCAATGCGGCGGCACCGGGTCGAGCACGACGCTGCCGGCGGCGATTTTTGCGCCCATGCCGATTTCGAGGTTTCCCAGAATGCTGGCCCCCGCGCCGATCAGCACGCCCTGTCGGATCTTGGGATGCCGGTCTCCGTTTTCCTTCCCGGTTCCTCCTAAGGTCACACCATGCAGAATCGACACGTTGTCTTCGATGAGGGCCGTTTCTCCAATGACAATTCCCGTGGCATGGTCGATGAGGACACCCGCACCAATCCTGGCGGCCGGATGAATGTCGACTCCGAAAACTTCGGAGATCCG
>JAYTRB010000662.1:0-3989 GCA_043746425.1 Planctomycetia bacterium | reverse complement strand
CGATAGCGCGCCCCATGACAATCGGGACAGCACGTGACCACGTCAGGCAGAAACTGCATATCGACGGCAATCGAACCGGTTCCGCGGCACGTCTCGCAGCGTCCACCACCGGCCGCGTTGAAACTGAAGTGTCGGGCCGAAAAGTTATGCACCTTGGCTTCCGCGGTGCCGGCAAACAGCGTTCGAATCTCGCCGAACAGATTCAGAAAGCTGACGGGATTCGCCCTCCCCGACCGGCCGATCGGGTTCTGATCGATCAGTAAGACGTTTTCAATGAGCTCGAAACCGCTGAGCGACTGATAGTGACCGACCTCGCCGGTCGCGGTCTGCCGGTCTGCCCGACGCAATGAGTCATTGGCGCGAGAGGCACGACCGTCGCCCGGGGAGCGGTCGCTCAATCGGGCGACGAGTGCGGGATAGAGCGTTTCTTCTACCAGGCTGCTCTTGCCGCTGCCGCTGACTCCCGCAATCACACACAACACCCCCAGCGGAAAGTCGACCGAGACATTGTGTAAATTGTGATGTTCGACCCCGGTCAGGCGGAGCCAGCCCGTGGGCGCGCGGCGGCCGATGCCTTCGGAACCGGCTACCCGCCGGCGTCCCGAAAGGTATTCGGCCGTCATCGTTGTCGCATGATCGACCATTTCATGCGGCGCCCCCTGAAACACGACCTGGCCCCCCTCGCGCCCCGTGCCCGGACCAATGTCGATCACCTGATCGGCGCGACGAATGATTGTCGTATCGTGTTCAACGATGACCACAGAATTGCCGACGTCGCGCAGTTTCTCGATTGCGCCAAGCAGGCGGTCGGTATCGCGCGGATGCAGTCCGGTCGTCGGCTCGTCGAGCACGTACAGCATGTTGACGAATTTTGAACCAAACGCCGCCGCCAATCGCAGGCGTTGCGCTTCACCTGTTGAAAGAGTCCGCGTGGGACGGTCGAGCGTCAAATACGCCAGTCCCACGTCTTTCAGGTACGTGAGACGGGCGACTGCCTGTTGAAGAATCGGTTGTGCCAACCGTTGATGCTGTTCGGGACAATTGCCTTCCCAGTCTCGAAGAACGTCGAGTAACTCAGCGGCTGTCAATGTGGTCAAATCAACGATTCCTTTGCCGCCGACATGCACCGCCCGAGCTTCGAATCTCAGCCGCGCGCCATGGCATTCTGGACAAATTCGTAGTGACGGGTTTTCGGCAGAATTTCCAGCCACTTCGCCAGTCCCTCGGCAGACGAGACAGGCCCCCAACGGTGAGTTGAAGTTGAACAGCGCCGGTTCAGGATCGGCAAATTCTCTGCCGCAACCCGAACAGATCAATCGCGAATTCAATGAGAGTATGGTGTAATCGATGCCGTCGACAAAGCGCTTGTGCAAAGTCGAGTTGTCCATTGGGCTGGCAGAAACGGGCAGAGACAGTTGTGCTGCGCTCCCCTTGGCTGTGGTGCCCGGCGTGACGCCGGGAGAAGCTTCCTGGATGAGCACCAGACATGCCCCCCCACCGTTTCGAAACGCCAGTTCGAGGCTATCGGCAATCCGCTCAAGAGAACTCTCTCCGGCGGTCAAGCGATCGACGACGACGAGCGTATCATCGGTCAGGGAATGATGCCGATCGATTTCAGAAGCAGCAATCGTTCGGTCCCCGACGATAAAGCGAGTAAATCCGGCTTCGACACGATTTTCGATGGGCTGAGTTTTCAGCACACTCGGGTCGGTGGCAATGCCGCCGGGCTGCACTGCGGTTGCGTCCTCGTAACCGACTCGAAAGCAGATCATCAGCCGCGTTCCCCGTGCGAGTGCCGCTAAAACCGACTGAGCCGAAGTGGGAGTATGTCGTTCAACCCGCTTCCCGCATGGCGGACACTCGATGGTTCCCAGACGGGCGAACAGTAGTCGCAGATAATCGTAAATTTCAGTCGACGTTCCGACAGTCGCGCGGCGTGAGCGCCTGCCCGATCGTTGCCGAACCGCCACGGCCGCAGGAATCGGTTCAATGCGGTCGGCATCGGGTTTCTCAAAGCGCTCGAGAAATCGCCGCGAATATGTCGAAAAACTCTCGACGTACCGCCGCTGCCCCTCGGCATACAGCGTGTCGAAGGCCAGGCTGCTTTTACCCGACCCGCTGACGCCGGTGATGACAATCAGCTTTCCCAAGGGGATGTCGAGATCGATGTTTTGCAGATTGTGGACCCGCACGCCGCGCAGTTCAATATGCGGCGGATGGGTTTTACTGGTCATTTCGTCTGGTTTTGGAAAAGGGCTGGCAACCCCATTTGATTGGCGCGGCGAGAAAAGGGAGGTAAAGGCAAGCGTGGCAGCTTTTCGCCACGTTTAAATGCGGCCGCTGGCGAGGTCAAAAATGCAGGTTTCGGATTTGCAGATTTCAGGGCTCATCGAAGCTGCAGCAAATACGAGTGCGCCGGGCCTCCCTGATCGTGGGCATCGATCAGCGAGACAAAAAAGACACCGTCAGCCGGAAGCGTCAGCTCGATCACCGCGTCAACGTCGTCTGGGCGGTCGTCCATAATCGCCAGAATCTGCCCGCGATCGTTCGAGAGGGTGAGCAAGGCATCCAGGCCCGAGCCAAAGCGCGCGGCCTGAACCTCGATAATAATATTCTGCCCAACCTTGCCAGCGAACTTGAAGACGTCGACGTTCTGCGGCTGATGAATGGAGCCGACTACCGTTTTGCCTGAATCGATCTGTTGTGCCTGACTGAAGCCGTCGTTCGGCTCCTTTTCGACAATCACTTTCTGAGGGTCGAGTACCGTCAGCGTGTGAGGGGCGCTTTCACCCTCGGCAGTCACGACGACAAACGAGATGACGCCGGGAGGGAGTTCGGCGGGCAGTTTTAATTCAACTTCGACCTGCGTATCGCCCACGACGCGTGCCTCTTGTCGCTGCGGAAGCGCAGCCTTGCCCTTTGTTTTGATGCTGGCTTCGATCGGTGGCGTTGCGTCTGGAAAGCGAATTTCGCTCGCCAAATCGATTTTCAGGCCGCGAATTGTAATCGTCGTCGCCTGTCCGCAGACCACCGCCTTTGGCGATACCGTTTTGACCTGCGGCACCTCTTTCTTGTCGGCAGAACTCGTTGGAGCTGAAATGGTCGCGACGAAGAACGCGGCCAGGCCAGCCAGCACTTGTGACGACCAAAACGGTTTGAGCATGACGATTTTTCTGGCGACGCGCTGCCGGTTAATAAGCAACAGGAGGAAACGTTTCGTTCATCCAATCAGGTCCGGAATCAAATCCCCTTCATCCAGGATTTCAATCGGGCGGCCGTCAGGGGTGCGCAGTTGTTTGCGGGGATCGATGCCGAGCGAATCGAGAATCGTAAACGCCACGTCAGCCGGTCGCACCGCGCGGCCGATGACGGCGGCTCCCTGCTTGTCAGTTGCGCCGATGACGTGGCCACGGCGCACTCCCGCGCCGGCGAAAAGCAGCGACGCGGCCGGTCCCCAGTGGTCGCGGCCGGCGTCCTTGTTCACTTTCGGCGTGCGACCGAACTCGCCTAGCACCACCACGAGCGTCGTCGCCAGTAACCCGCGCGCGTCCATGTCGGCCATCAGCGTCGCGAATCCGTGGTCGAATTCGGGGAGCTTCTTGTCGAGACTCTCAAAGATTTTCGCGTGATGGTCCCAGCCGCCGTAGTTGACAGTAGCGAAACGGACGCCGCGTTCGACCAGGCGGCGGGCGAGCAGACAGCTTTGCCCAAACGTGTTGCGCCCGTACTCGTCGCGGAGTTTGGGATCCTCCTGATCAATGTCAAACGCAGTCTGGGCCTCTTTCGAGAGAATCATCGAAGCCGCCCGCTCCTGAAACTCGTCGTAAGTATCAATCTGGTCGTTTCCCTTGATGCGCGTCGACAGATCGTCGAGGGCTGTCAGCAGCGTCTGTCGCCGCGCAGTATCGGCGCTCGCCGACGACCCGGAAACCGTCAAATCGCGGACCTGGAATTTCTCGGCACCGGGGTCGCCAGCTTTGAAAGATTCG
>JAYTRB010000661.1:0-4189 GCA_043746425.1 Planctomycetia bacterium | reverse complement strand
GGGGCGCTTCCGGTCACGACGAAATATTGCACGTCGTTTTCGCCCACGCGGTAAGCCGACTCGGGCACCATCGCCGTCCAGTAGTCGCGAAGTCCATCGAGCAGGTAAGTACGGGTCACGGCCCAGATCGTACCGTTGACGGCGACCGCAATACGAACCGGACTTTCGAGTCTGGGGGAAGATCCCATCCGCCCCTCGATGTAGCACGGGACATTCGCATTGGGGTCGGTACTATAGAATGTTCCTGAGCGGATGAGTTCGATTTCGGCTGGCATGACGTCCGTCATCGGCAGCGATTCGAGATACGTTCCAACGAGCTCGGGATGCGCACCAATGCGAAATAACGAGATCGGGTCGCTCGCTGGCCCGAATCGTTCACGGCTGTCGTTGGAGACCGGTGCCCGATGCGCGGCCGCAGCCGGAACCGACAGTTTTCCGGAGAATGGCGAATACAACGTCTTTTCGGGACGTTCTGCAAGGGTTGTGTCGAGCATCGATTGGCCATCGATGGGGAGTTTTAACTTGATGCCCATCACCTGGGTGATCGAGGGAAGGATGTCGATCGACTCGACGTTTCTGTCGCTGACGCTTGGTGATTGCTGTCCCGGTGTCTTGAAGAACAAGGGAACTGACATGATATCGGCCAGGTTCGAGGGCGTTGCGGCGCGACGCGATTCGCTGACCTTGAAGCAGATTCCATGATCGGCAGTGACTACCAATAGGCAACGGTCGTAGAGCCCGGTTTGACGCAGATGGTCAAGCAATCGGCCGAGAAGACTGTCGGCGTACTCCAATTGCAGCAATTGCCTTTGCTGGGATTGGGCGACGAATAACTCGTCAGTGCCCCAAGAGTCGTTTTCGCCGGCGCCGGCATTGAAATTCAAAAGCTCCCATTGATTGCTTTCAACCAGATACCGCCGACCCGAAGGGAGGTAGCACCAGGGAACGTGTGGCAGCAAGACATGAAGGAAAAAAAGTGTCGGCTTCGGCGAATCATCGATGCACTCAAGAAAATGTTCGAACTGCGCGCGACGGTCGTCGCCCCAGCTGTACCGAAATACGCCACGTCGACGCGTGCGATCGACGTGATTCGATTCATGTAATCCGAACCACAATCGCGGAATTTCTGGAAGCTGTTCTTGAAGAGGGCCGGGGGCCAGGTGCGTCAGGAACACGCGAGACAGGGCCGGCATGACCGAAGCTGCCTGGATGAGCACGGGTGTTGCCGGACGGCCTTCGGTGATGGGCCCCTCGGGTGCGAGTCGTGAGACCGGCTCGAAAATCGCCGACTCATAGGAGCCGGTCGATTCTAGAATCGAAAACAGGTTCTGCCGGCGGGCGTCGTCGCCAGCCGGCCAGGCAGTTTTTGAATAATTCCCAGAAAGAATCGCCGGAACGGCATATTGTGTGTCCGGGTGAACGGTCGTGGCATTGCGGAACCAGGTCGCACCACGTGCCAATTCGGCGAAATGTGGAAAGCGCTCGGCGTCGATCTCGTGATGCTCGTTTACCAGCGTTGTGCCACGTAACTCGTCGAACACCAGAACGATGATCGGGACGGGGTTGCCCACAGAGACATGTGCCGGCTTTTCGGCCAGGAAGAACCGTGACATGGGCGAGTGAAACAGCAACAACGCCGGAAACAGGCACACCGCCGGCATGGCCGCGGTGACGACTGAACGCACGCGACCAAATTCGAAATAGGCCCAGGTCACTCCCCCTGCCACGGCTAGAGATAATCCGATCGTCAATCCGACCGGAAGCAGAAATTCGATGCGTTTGACGACTGGTAGAGCGATGATGACGAACAGCACGTAGACCGCGATTGTGTATGACGCACTGCGCGCCTGTGGCACGAAGCGGCCTACGGCCCACACGCAAGCGGCCACCATTGCTGGAACGAGCAGAGAGAAAAATGCCGCCAGCAGTAGAAGTGCCGGCTTGTCGATATGCATGTCGGTAAAAAACGCCGGTCGCTCGCCCATCCGGTCAAAAACCGGCTGCGTGATTGCGAATGTCGTGAGGACAACCAGGTGCAGGCATTCGATGAGCTGCGTTCGCACCGATGGCGGTTGATGAATCGGCGCATTCCCGTCGCTCGATCGGTGTCGATGAAAGATTGAAATCATGCTCACGATCGGCTCCAGGCGAAATACAGTCTCCGCGTGCCTGATTCCAGTGCGACCGACCGTGAAATGTCGAAGAATTCCCCGAGCCGACGTTCAAAATTCTCCAACTCGTAATCGGCGCAAGTGTCGCGACGGTTTCGCAACAGGAGCTGTACCATCGGGTCGTTTCTATCGACAAATTCGATGATCAGGCTTGATCCCAGGCCGGCCAGCCATGCCAATAGGTCGCGCAGCGGGATACCGGCGTCGATGACAAGGTGATGTATGAGTGCGAGGCACATCGTTAATTCGGGCTGGCCCCGTTCAACCAGCGATTTGCGCTCGGCGCCCTGCCAACCCATGCTCGGAGACGGATCGGCGACATTCGAGACCAGCGGCAGAATCGTTCCGTGCCCGGTTGCCGAGGGTTGCGCCTTCAGCGACTGATACAGTCGTTCGACCGCGAGGTGGTCGCCATCCATGGCCACGACACATCGGGCATGTTCGGCCGCGATGCGGGCGTAAACACCGGTGTTACAGCCCAGATCCCAGACCAGTCCGAGCGGCTGCGATGCCACCGCTTCGCGAACAAATTCTGCTTTGCGGCGCCGGTCGGCGTCCGAATAGGTATTGCACTCGGCGTATGCCGACCACGTCGAATCGGGCGGGTTCCATTTCAGCCGGCGAATGATGCGTGCCAGGTTGGCGACGTTGTTTTTAATGAGCGATTTATCGAAGCCTGCACGCGACAATGCCGGTTGCGGGTTGCTCTGGCGCACGTGCTGATCTGAATCGAGCCGGGAATGCAGGCTGACGTGAGCGAGAACTCCCGGGCGGAATAGATCCCTAAAGGACATCAGGCTTGAGCACTCGCCGGGGCTGATGCCGGCCAGACGCCCGCGCAGCATCGGGTGGAACGAGATATTCTTGTAGCTCTGAATGAATAACGGATTCAGAAAGGTCTGGCAGAACTGGCGGTAGCCGGCCCACGGCTGCCCCGGCTCGAGCCGCGTAAACGACAAAACGTCAATGAATGTCGGACGAGCCCCGACGAATTGCACGTTATATGCCGTGCCATCCTTGATAATGGTATTCTCGTCAAGTGCCGCCTGCAGCAATTCGAGGTGCAGGAGTGCTGCATCCTGCAGCATGCCGAAAGTCCACTCATAGGGATACGACAGGAAAGGTATCGTATCGTGTCTGAGAGTGCCGGCCCAAGCCGATTCATGCAGCCCCAATACCGATGGAGCAGACTCAAGCTGCTCAGTGCGGACGATCATTCCCTCGGTCATCCCCTTTTGGAAAAAGCGAGTGGATTGAACGGCCTGAAACGCGGCCAGCCCGGGCGCGCTCAGCGCGCGACAGACTTCGCCCGAATCGCTGTAAAAAATTCGTCCGTCACGATCGCGATACGACCCCGCGTCATAGCTGAGATCTTTGGGCATGAACCGATGACCGATCTAGACTCAGCGGCTAGAGCTGGTGCCCGCTGCCGATTTTTCCTTGCGAACGCGCAACATCGTCGGCATCGATTCCCAAAGATATCTGGCGAACACGAACAATCCAGCCGTGCCTCCGACGATGACTTGAAGTAACAGACTTCCTGAGCCGGGGTCAAAATAGGCAAGCAGCACGGACATGGAACTCGACCTTTCTGACATCCTGCGGCAGACGGCGGTTGATATTGCGCAGCAGCTCTTTGCGTATTACTTGCAGGATCAAATTTGTCCAATCGGAGTCGCCGTCAACCCTAGTACATTAAACGCCGCAACTGCCTGGAAAGTTTCTCACCTTTTATGAAAAGTTGAGATTTTAGGCGACAAATCCAGTGTCCACGCAATACCACCGCCGATATCAGCGCGTCGTTTGTTTCTGATTCGACGAAGTTCTGAAGCGACAGCTCAGTAAATAGCGTGGCTTCATCGCTGCCATGCGGGCTGCATCGCGGGCGCGTCAATCATTTTGACTATGGAAGTTCCTAAGAGACGGCGGTCGACGCCGCTGGTGGCCTACGTTTGCGGTACGCCAGCTTAGACTGACGCGGCATTGGCGATCGGAACAGTGCGGTGCCATTGGCGTGG
>JAYTRB010000660.1:0-3886 GCA_043746425.1 Planctomycetia bacterium | reverse complement strand
CGTCAATCATCCATCGCCCTTCGCGCACGAATAACGACAGCGGCTTTTCGACGTACACGTCCTTTCCCGCGGCACAGGCCATCATCATCATGAGCGCATGCCAGTGGTCGGGGGTCGAGACGACAATGGCGTCGACAGCCCGATTCTCAAGAAGCTCACGGAAGTCGGCGCAGGCTTTGGCGTGCGGGCCCAATTGGGCCCGTCCTTCTTCGAGTCGTCCGCGATGGGCATCGCTGATGGCAACGCAATCGACGTCGGCCTGTTCCTGAAAATCGAGCACATGTCGTTTGCCGATCAGACCGTAACCGATGAAGCCCACGCCGACGCGATCATTGGCGCCCAGGACGCGGGCGTAAGATGCCGCGCTCAGCGCGACTGCTCCCACGCCGGCCTGCAGAAATGTTCGGCGGGAACCGAATGCTTCAGAACAGCTGGCGGGCGGGCGCGTTTTCTGGTGCTCGGGCATGGCGAAGGGTGTCTCCTGTCGATAAATGGCTGGCGGCGTCTATGATCGAGGTTAGGGGAATTGTACTCGAGCACTCACTGCCGCAGAAAACCTTCGAAAGTCATCTGAAGACGATTTGAATCGGGCGTCGCGCCCGGCAAGGGTCATTTGCCGTGCCTGATCGCGCGGCCGGGCCGGGCTCCGGTGTGCTCGCCTTGCTGCAAAACAAGCCGGCCGTTCACGACCAGGTGCACGATTCCCTCGCTGTACTGAAAGGGCTCTTCGTACGTAGACCGGTCGATGATGCGTTCGGGATCGAAGACGACGACGTCGGCGAAGTTTCCGACGCGAAGCAGTCCCCGGTCGAGAATGCCCAGCTTCGTGGCATTGAGCGACGTCATCTTACGAACGGCATCTTCGAGCCGGAGCAGGCCGAGTTCGCGGACGTAGACGCCCAGAACCCGCGGAAAAGTGCCGAAGCTCCGCGGGTGGGGGACGCCGCGGCGAAGCGGCCCGTCGATGGCGTGAGCGAGGCCGTCTGAGCCGATCGAGCACCACGGTTGCGCCAGCGCCAGATTCATATCTTTTTCGTCGTGATGGGCATAGACGGTCAGCACCGAACCTCGCTCTTCAATGAGCATATCGAAGAGAATGTCGAGTGGATCAGGAGCGGGTTCCTTACCTTTGCTCTTCACGGCCATGACGCGATCCATCGTCAGGCCTTCGTAGGTTCCCTTGCCGTTGACGAGCATGCGGCTCCAGTCGCCTCCGACGGCGGTGTAGTGGTTATACCAGCCTGGAATTACTTCGCGAATTTCCTTCTTCATTCGCTCGCGTTGCGTGGGGTCTTGCAGGCGTTGGAGCATTTGCGAAATTCCTCCTTCGTGGGCCCAAGGGGGAATGATGCTCGACAGATTGTTGTTGCCGCGCGTGTAGGGATACACGTTGGCCTGCACGTTGACGCCGCGCTGCCGGGCGGCTTCGATGAGGCCCACGACTTCGTTCATGCGGCCCCAGTATTTCTGATCGGCGATCTTCAAGTGAATAATATCGACAGGAATTTTTGCACGCTCGCCGACCGCGATGGCCTCTGCGACAGCTTTGAAAACTCCCGTGCCTTCGTTGCGAATGTGCGACGAGAAAATGCCGTGATGCCGGGCTACGGGTTGACAGAGAGTGACGATGTCGTCGGTGGTCGCCAGCGAGCCGGCGGGCATGGCCAACTGGCTCGAAAGGCCGAAGGCCCCGTCGCGCATGGCCTCATCGATGAGCGCCTGCATCTGCTCAAGTTGGGCCGGCATGGGGCGCGTGAAGGATTTCCCCATGACTCCTTCCCAGACCGTATCGAGGCCCACGTACGAAACGACATTGACGGCGACGCCAGCCCGCTCGAGCGTGTCGAAATAGCCCCCCAGAGTCGTCCATTGAACGGTCGCGCCGTTGACTTGTGCCGCATGCGGCGTTTTCGAAGGACCGGCGGAACTTCCTTCGCCGAGAACTTCTGTCGTCACTCCCTGGCGCACCTTGCTCTGGGCGTTGCCGTCTTCGAGCAGCAGAAAATCGGAATGCGAGTGCATGTCGATGAATCCTGGGGCGACAACCAGCCCCTTGAGATCGATCTGTCGCCGGGCCTCGAATGGCGGCACGCGACCGACAGCCACCAGGCGATCGCCTTGAATCGCCACATCGCCGTAGAACCAGGGGTTGCCGGTGCCATCGACAATCTTGCCGTTGCGAAGAACCAGATCGTAGGGGGGCGGCGCTTCGGGGGGCAGTTTTAGAAACTCATCGCCAACGTCGACGCGGGCACCGGCGGACGGAACCTCGACCTTGGCCGTCCAGAGAATGGCGTTCAGAATCGTCTTCCGAAACGACTCGCGTTCGAAATTGGTGTAGTAGTGGCCGAGGGTTGTGCCGTAAGAGCGACCTCCGTCGGGGCGTTCGTATGCCCAGCCGACAGTTACCTCTTGCCCCTTGGTTGTGACTTGCAAGAGCGGCTGCGCATCTTTCGAGATCGTCGGATTGAGGTAGTATTCGTCGTAGAGTTCGTAATTTTTCCAGCCTCGGCAAATCGGGTGCTCGGGGAGGAGCTGCTTCAACTCAGACATATCGGTGCTGAGTCCGACATTGCTGACCCAGGTGCCACCCAGAAAGCTGATCCAGCGGTCTCCCAGGCGGTCGAGGTTTTCCTTCTTGATGGACGAAGCCCAGTGAATGGTGACCAGGCCCGTTCCGCGGTTCATCGCCCGGATCATCTCATCGCGGTGCGGGCTGTCGAGCAGATATTCGGCTCCGGGGCTGGTGTAGACCACGATCGTCTGTACGTTTTTGAGCTGGGCCGCAGCGGCTGGCCAGCCCTCTGAAACGACGGGCTCCAGACCATTTAATCGCGCACATTCGCCGAGCAGGCGGCAGGTGTGCAGGTACATGTGGCTGCCATAGGGATGATCGGGAGGCTTGCCGATCAGCAGCACCCTGGGTTTGACGTTCGCCGGCTGTTCGTCGTCGGCCAAAGCAGGCCACGCCGCGGTGAGCGATAGCGACAGGGCCAGCAGTGGCATCAGAATCATTCGCATGGTGCTCCCTTGTTTTCGATTGAAGTTTGCAGTCTCTGCCAGATCATGTCGGAGTGGTCGTCTTTCAGCCGAATTATGGCGGTGGGCCTTCTGGCGTCAGGGCCCGCAGATCGTTTACGAAGGCGTCAATGTCTGCGGGCTGTGTGTCCCACGAACACATCAGCCGTTCGCCCCCGGCAATATTGTAAAAATGCCAACCGCGCCGGTGCATGCCGGCGACAGTCTGACGCGGCATTTCGACAAACACTGCATTTGCCTGCACCGGATGAACGACGCTCATGCCGGGAAAACCTCGGACAGCGTCTGCGAGCAGGCGAGCCATCGCGTTGGCGTGCCGGGCATGCCGCAGCCAGGCCCCTGACTCCAAAACCGAAGCCCAGGGAGCGGTTAAGAAACGCATTTTGGCGATCAGGTGGCCGGCTTGCTTGCGCCGGTACTCGAACCCGTTCGCCAGATCGCGGTTGAAGAAGATAATGACGTCGGCCGCAGCCAGTCCGTTCTTGGTTCCGCCGAAGCAGAGTACGTCGACCCCGGCCTGCCAGGTAATCGCTTTGGGCGGCGTCTTGAGCGTCGCCAAAGCGTTGGCAAATCGGGCCCCGTCGATGTGAACTCGCAACCCCAGCTCGCGTGCGACCTGGCCCAGAGCGCCGATCTCGTCGACGCTGTACAAAGTTCCCGCCTCGGTCGCCAGACTCAGGCTGAGAACGCCTGGCTTATGGCTATGCACGCCGCGCCCCTGGGCAGCGGCTTTTTGAATGGCAAGGGAGGCCAGCATTCCGTGGCTGCCTTCAAGGGGAATCAGTTTGATTCCCTTCGAAGCATATTCGGGAGCGCCGCACTCGTCGGTCTGAATGTGGGCCTCGGT
>JAYTRB010000659.1:0-4431 GCA_043746425.1 Planctomycetia bacterium | reverse complement strand
ACCATCGTGGCTGAATGCACGAGGGCAGAAACCGGAGTCGGGCCTTCCATCGCATCGGGTAGCCAGGTTTGCAGCGGGAACTGGGCGCTCTTGCCGACGCAGCCGGCGAACACCCCCAGCCCGGCCGTTACCAGCAGATAATAGGGAATCGTCTTCTTCGCAGGGAGAGAGACCGTCCGCTGATCTTCGCCGGCGTTTATGACGGCTTCGATTTCGGAGCTGCGGTCGACCGCATTCAAAAAGACGACATCGCCCTTGGCACTTAAATGGTAGCTGCCGTCGTCGTCACGAAGCATCGAGAATAAACCGGGACGCGCCTCGGCGCCGTCAGTGCGGTTGCCGAACTGAAACGTTCCGAAGTACGTCCACAAAATCATCAACCCGATCAGGAACCCGAAGTCCCCGACGCGGTTCATAATGAAGGCCTTGTTCGCAGCGTCTGAGGCCGACTTTCGCTCAGTGTAAAAACCGATCAGAAAGTAACTGCACACTCCGACCAGTTCCCAGAAGATGAAGACCATGAAAAGGTTGCCAGCCAGCACCAGCCCCAGCATCGAGAAGCTGAACAGCGACAGGAAGGCGAAGAAGCGATAGAACCGCCCCGGACGATGCAGATGCCCGTGCGCCGTATGCACCTGATGGTCTTCGTGATCGTCAGTCAACTCGTCGCTCATGTAACCTATGGCGAACAAGTGGATGAGCGACGCAATCAACGTGACCATCGTGAACATCACGAGTGTCAGGCTGTCGATGTAGTAGTCAATCGCCAAGCGCAGATCGCCAAACTCGGCGAGGACGTAAAATGTCCCTGAAAACGACTTGTGCCCATTCTCATGGACCGCTGTTTTTGCCTTCGAATTATGGGCGCCGCCCGCTTCTGACTGAGGCGTGTGCCGGCTTTGCCCGGCTTGTTCAGAATCAACCACCGCGGGATGATCGTGGGTGCCCGCGGGCACGAGATCGGCCTGACCTGCATCAACGATCGCGCCGTTTGGCGCTGCGGCCACTAAATGCGTACCGGATGCGGCCCGGTGTTCGCTGGCCCCGTGTGCTTGCTCCCCATCATGCGACTGGCCTTCATGCGACCGGCCATCATGCAACTGGCCTTCATCATGCAATTGAATTGCCGACCAATGGGTCGTTTGCCCCCAGTGCCAGAGCGCCCCGGCACTCAGGACGAAGCTGGTGGCGATGCAGAAGACGGCGATTTTAGCCGCGTTCTTGCTGTGCCGCGACCACAGGAACCCGCCGAAGATCTCAATGGCAAACCCGGCGAGGGGCAGCAGCCATGCAAACATCAGCAGTTTGCTTAATGTCTCTCCCAGATTTGTCGCGTCAGATGGCATAATTGAATTGCGTCTCTGTGTCGCTGTTTTCTCGCAGGACGATTTTTCAGGTCATCAGTATCAGAATCAACAGACGGCCCGAGCAGGTCGTCTTACGCAGGGCATCAGCCGTGCAGGTCGTCGCCGCGATCGATGTCGATGGTCATGTGGTTGTTGTAGAAATTCAGGGCGATGGCCAGCGCGATGGCTGCCTCAGCGGCCGCCAGCACGATGACGAACAGCGAAATCACCTGCCCGTCGAGGCCGAGAGTGGTAAAGCGGGCGAAAGCGACAAAATTCAGATTCGCCCCATTGAGCACCAGCTCGACCCCCATCAGAACGCCAATCGCGTTTCGCTTAGTGGCCATGCAGACGACACCGCACACGAACAGCACGGCGCCGATGAACAGATATAAATTCAAGTCAGTGGCTGGCATGTTGAATGACTTTCACTCTCTCTCGAGTCTCTCACGAACGGTATCGGGTAGAGCCCACCCTATGAAACGACCGCGTCTTTACGCCGCTTCGCCCGCGCCAGATACGCCGCCCCTACCAGAACAACCAGCAAATGCACCGACACAATTTCAAAAGGCAAAAGATAACCTGGCGTTAATTTTGAATCTTTGGAGCCAAGATCCTTGTCAGGCCGGGCCCCCAGAAAGCTTAAGCCTAAGGGCCGCATCGTATTTCCCTCGGCCGGCAGATTGTATCCCGCGGCAACCTTTCCCTTAGGGTCGAATTGCCCCGCATTGACCCAATTGACAGACCCGACCGAATACAGGATCAGCGACAACAGCGCCAAACCCAGCACCCCGCCGACCACCCCTTCGCCCGGACTCGTCCTGATATTCATGAATGGGCCGCTGGCCGTGAGCATTACGCCGAAAATCAGCAGTACGAGCGTTCCGCCGACATAGACCAGCAGTTGTGCCGCACCGACGAAGTCTGCGTTCAGCGAGAAAAACAGTCCCGCCGTCGCCCCCAGGGAAATGATCAGCCAAAAGGCCATACGCACGACGTTCTGACTGATGACCACCATCAGAGCGCCAACGACAGTCGTCAACGCGAATGCCCAGAAGGCGCCATCCTGAAACAACCAGAAAAACAGATCGACAATCTTCACGACCGCACCTCCCGCGGCTGAAGTGCCGCTGCCGGCTTGACTTTGGCAGGTATCGCCTCAGGCGCGACGACGGGAGCCACAAGTAGAATGGGCTCTACGTACGCTTTGTCACCCAATGGAACGCCCCCCAGGTCTTCGGTCAAAATCGTCGTGCGGCCCGTAGCCTCGTACACGACGAGCGGCCAGACCGTCACTCCGATGAAGAGAAAACAGCTGATTGGCAGCAGATATTTCAGGCAGGTCGTCATCACCTGATCGATGCGCAATCGCGGAAGTGTCCAGCGAACCCACATCTGCACGAATACCAATACGCACCCCTTGGTGATAAACACCACGCAGCCGACGAGATTGGCGATGTAATTTCCTACGGCAAAGCCTTCGGGCAAATACGACAGCCCCGTGCCCCAGCCGCGAATCGGGTCGAGTAGCACAGTCTCAATTCCGAGCCCGGTCTGCCAGCCGCCCAGGAAGAGAGCCACGGCAATGCCGCTGACGGCAAACATGCTCCCATATTCAGCCATGAAGAAGTATGACCAGCGAATGCCGCTGTATTCGGTATGGAACCCGGCGACCAATTCGCTTTCGGCTTCGGCCAAGTCGAACGGAGCCCGCTTGACGCTGGCCGTGGCGACCGTGAAGTACACGAAAAAGGCCAGGAAACAGAAGAGATCGTGAAACACCATCCAGTTCAGAAATAAACCCGATTGCATTCGGCCTATGTCAACCAGATTGAGCGTCCCCATGACAGTAATGGGAACCAAAGCACAAATTGCCATCGGAATTTCATAGCTGACAACCTGTGCCGCTTCGCGCATCCCGCCAAAAAGCGCCCACTTCGAGCCGCTGGAATACCCGGCGAGAATGACGCCGATGACCTCCAGCGACATCACCGCTAGCATGAAGAAAATTCCCACGTCGAGATTCTGGGCAACCCAGCCATTGCTCCAGGGGAGCACAAGAAATGCCGCGAAAGAAGCGACAAACACCAGATAGGGCGAAAGCCGAAACAGCATGCGGTCGGCGACCTGCGGACACAGATCTTCTTTTTGAATGAGCTTGACGCCGTCGGCCAAGGTTTGCAGCCAGCCGAATTTACCGCCGACACGGGTCGGGCCCAGCCGATCTTGGATGCGGCCGGCCACTTTGCGCTCCAGCCAGATGTAAAACAGCGGAGCCACAGCAAAGAAATTGATAATCAGGAACGCGTGAATCAACGCGGCGATCCCGAAGGCCCAATCTTCAGAGAACTTCCAGCTTCCGTGCAGGTAATCGGCGATTCCGCCGGCAGCAAAAAGCGAATTCATTCCGGTCGTCTCGGCGTTATTTTTCTCCGATATTGACATCTCAATCGGAGGCTTTTCAGCGGGGTCCAGCCATCAAAGGCTGAACTATGACACAACCTCCGTGGGGTTTCAAGCGACAGCCGAAGTGATTTCTCGCGCGCTTCAAACGGGCGTGGCAGATTCGCGATTCGGCATTCCCGCATCCGGGAAAGACTGGTTCTCGACGAGCCGATTCGACTCTAAATCTGGGTCGATCGCGGGCGTGACTGACGAAAACGTAATTCCCATTCCAACGTTCTCGCGAAAGGCCGATTTGTTTCCCGAAATCGGGAAATCCGCAGGAGTCGGGTCGCGAATCACTGAAAGCACAGCCCATTCTTCCTCACACCACAACGTCGCTGAAAAAACCTTCTGCTGTCCAGATCTGGAACCAGTTCCCAAGCTCAAGGGCGAGCTGTACATCACTCAGGGGCGATACGGCGGCCGCTCGCTCGATCGCCGTTCCGACCAGTTCCCGGTCGAGCAGCGAACTCAACAATTCAAACTGGGCCGGTTCGATCGCATATCGCAACACCCTGTAGTCGCGCCGCGAAATGGCAATGTGCGAGACGCCAGGCTCCGGCACCAGAGCCCGCTCGCCGCGGCGAATGGCCGTAAAATAGTCATTCACCGGATAACTGAGCCTGACGAGGCGCAGGCA
>JAYTRB010000658.1:0-6520 GCA_043746425.1 Planctomycetia bacterium | reverse complement strand
TGCGTGTCGGCTTCGCACAGAGGGGATGCGGCACCAGACACTCAATCACAGGCGATCTGTCGGCCTCTTTATTTGCGAACCACCACAAACTGGCTGCCGCGCGGCGTATGCACCAGCAGCAGAATTCCCTTGTCAACCGATGTCGTTTTCAGGGCTTCTTTGAACTCAGACAGAGACCTGACTTTCGTCGAACCGACTTTCTCGATGAGCATTCCTTCTCGCAATCCGGCCGTTCCGGCAGGGCTGTCTTCCTTGACCGACGTGATCAGTACGCCCGTTGTTTCCGGTTTGTATCCCAGTTTCTCGAGCACCTCTGGCCGGGCGGCTTCGATTTCAATTCCCACGTCTGAAAAACTTTCGTTGGGCACCCTTCCCGGCGAAGAACTCTCATTTATGGCCGTCTCGCCCGCCGACGCGTACTCACGCGGCATTTCTTTCGCCTTGATGGAGATGGTCATTTCTTTACCATCACGAACGATTACCATCGGATAGGTCACATCGGCCTTGAGCCGTTCGACGATGCCTTGCAGATCGCGCGGCCCGTGAACGTCTTTGCCGTTGAACTGAAGCACCAGATCGCCCGCTTCAACTTTGGCCGCTGCGGCAGATGAGCCGGGCATGACCTGGGTCACGATGGCCCCCTTGCCGACGGGGACGTTAAATTGCTTCGCCAGGTCGTTATCGACTGGCTGAATCGCCACACCGATGTAGGCGCGGGTGACGTTTCCTTTTTCGATGAGTTGATCGGCCACCCATTTGGCGAGATTAATGGGGACGGCAAAGCCCACCCCGTCGTACCCACCAGAGCGCGTCGAAATGGCCGTATTGATTCCTACAACTTCACCGGCAAGGTTGAGCAGCGGTCCACCACTGTTTCCAGGATTAATGGCCGCATCAGTCTGGAGAAAATCTTCGCGTTTACCAGGGCCACCGTTCAAACCACGACCTTTGGCGCTGATGATGCCGGCGGTGACTGTGGCGTCGAGCCCGAAGGGACTTCCAATTGCCACCACCCAATCTCCGATCTCTGCCGCGTCACTGTTGCCCATCCGAATAACGGGAAGTTTCCCCTCGGGTCGAATGCGCACGATCGCGACGTCGGTACGGGGGTCTGTCTTCACGTCGGTCGCGATGTATTCGCGGCCGTCGTGCAGTTTTACTTTAACGGTCTCGGCGTCGGCGACGACATGGCTGGCGGTTAGAATGATGCCCGAGGCATCAATCAGAAAACCAGAGCCCATGCCGTGCGACCGCGGCATCTGCTGAGAACCGCGCGGAAGGTTCTTGAAGCGCGGGTCGCTCTTGAACAATTCGCCGAAGGGCGAATTCTCGAGCCCCAGACTGTCTTGAGCCTGCCCATTGACCGCCACTGCCTTGCCGCGTGTTTCGATCGAAACCATGCCAGGAAGTGCTTCTCTGGCCGCCAGACGAAACGCGGTCGAGAGCTCAAGCGCCCCCCCTGCCTGGTGGGAATCGGCCGCGGCGGCGCCTGTCAACGCGGGAAGCCGATCGTGCATCATGCCGGCTGAATAAGCCAGGCTCGCAATACCCATAACGGCGATGATCCAATGTCCATTGCCACGAATGATCCTCATGATAAGTCTACTCCTGTGTTCACGAAATTGTGTGTGGAACGTATTGTCTGGAACCCGGAATCGGCTCGATAGGGGCGGCACTCCGGTTTGCGGTGGGAATCTTCCTGCCTCTGTATTGATTCCTACGTGGAATACGCAGAAACTGTTGGCAAATTCTACAGCGTTTCCGAACGGTGAACCCTGTCGAAATCGTCAGAATCACACTGCCTGTCGGCTGGTTCCCAAGCGTCTTTCAGAAGACTTGTAAAAAACGAAGAAAGCCCCCTTGACCTGTTTTAAACAAACGTCTATTTTCCCGCCTCACTTGTGCATTGCATCGGTGAACAAACCAATCGCCCCGGAAGTAGCGGAAGTCCTTTGCCCCCCTGGGACCCGCTGCTTCCGGGTGTTTTTTTGCGCGCTGTCAGAAGACGGGTGGGCCAGACTCCGGGGGGCCTTAGCGCCCGCGGCTGTCGCGCGCGACATGTAGAACTGCTCGCGGGGCAACTCGAAAACAGAAGAAGAATTGCCATCAGAATTGCTCATCGGGGATTTGCGCGACGAGCGCCGACGGGCACGCGGGGCTTAGACTTGTAAAGGGATTGCTGGCCGCGTTCCACGACGACGGACCGGTTTTGTCGTGCGACACGGCCGCTACGGGCTGAACGCTCTCAATGCGGCCGCATCACGCTCGGTAACGCAGCGCACGCAAAACCAGGACGTGCCCTACAAATTAAAAAGGCCCCCAGGTCGTTGCCCGGGGACCTTTGTTTTCGCATGCTTTCCGTCATCCAGATCGGTGTATCCAGCGTGCAAATGCGATCACGATGGGCAGCGTGTTAACGGCCGCCGAAGCCGATTCCCATTGCCGCAAAAACAACGACGATTACCAATCCGACGACCAGGCCGATGGCAATCATGATCGCATACTGAATCAGTGTGACTAATAGCGCTCGGCCGAACGAGGTCGGCAACATGACCGTCGACATTCCCGCCATGGTTAGAATCCCGATGGGGAATGAGATGACGCTTGACAACAATTGCGCGCCCTGCTGGCCCATTCCTGCCGCCGCCGCCCATCCGCCGACGATCAATCCGACCACGAAACCGGCGCCCATATTGACGATCAAGGTTACCACCGTAATTCCCAGCGCTTTGCCAAAGCCCGGTTCAGGCACCCCATTCTCGCGGTGTGCCATCTTATTGTACAACGAACACGCCGCCCGCAGGATGACGGCGCCGACAAGCGAGCCGACCAATAGTATTCCCACCAGCCCACACAACAAGCCCACGATCGCAACGCCTGCCGCTTCCCCCCCTTGACCTGGCATAATTCTGACCCCTTGGTTCTTTGAAAATAAGTATTTTGCGAATGCAGACTACACTACGGCGAATTTGGATTCAAAGCCACCGAATTCAGGATTTTAATTCTCCTTGTCAGGGCATGCGAATCGTCAGTTTTTCTGCCGCGCCGGCGACGCCATACACGCGGGCGGTTTTTTTCAGCCGGTCATCGTCGCTGTCGATCGTCAGCGAACGGGGAGCCAGAAGTCCCAGAAGCTCAGGCACATCGGCAACTCGCAAAACGTTCAAGAACTGGGGCGATGTCGCTTCCATGTGCGACAGGGGGGGGCGATGGGCAATGACACCGGCGATTTCCTCTTCCAATAGCGCAGCGTATGCTGCGAGAATCGCCCCCGAGCCTTCGCCGGCTAAGTAAATGCCAACTCCCGGGTGCATTTCTTGCACATGCCGGGCTGTGGCGATGACGTCGTAGAGACGGCCAGTATCGACCGTGCGTCCCACGAGGACATGCGATCGCAAAATGTAATTTGGCGGACTTTTCGCTGTCCAGCGCGTCTCGCCGATGCCACGTGGTTCGCAGCGATAAACGCGATCGGCAGGCGCGCGAATGCTTTCGAGCCAGGCCGGTACAGGGACCTCTTTGCCGGCCGTCTGCACGAACAGCAAAATCCGCTTTGGCTTGGCGCCTTCGGCCAGGCCGCTGATATTCTCGAGGCGCACCGAAATCGCCTCTTCTGTTTCAAGGGTGGCGACCAGCGCCGATTCCTGCTGCTTGACGCGTGCCGAAGGAACCCGATCGGGAAGCGCATGGAATACGACCCGACGCAGTTCAGCTACGATAGCGCTCTTCCAGTCGTCAAACCCAGCCGGCGTCGGCAAGGCGACTTTAGCGATCGGCACAAAGTGCATGTCGATCGTGGTGTTCAACTGGTCGGGCGGAATATCTTCGTCTGTCGGAAAGACTCGCAGCTTTTTAGGTTCAATGGGGTGTACTACTTTGGCGGGGGGGTCTTCGACCACATCGACTCCACTGTCATTCACGAGGCGCGCGTCTGCCTGCAAGTGCATGTTGATGAATCGATAGGCGGCCTGCAGAATGTCCTGGCGATAGGCATGGCCGCCAACGCTGACGACGGCATCAACCCGGTCGCCCGCCCCGTACAGGCTATATAGCTTTTCGAGCTGAGCGATGATTCGCTCATTGCCATCCATTGGAAAGATCGCGTCGTTGTCGCTGTTGACGAATAACATCGGCCGGGGTGCAATCAGTCCTGCAATTCGAGTCCAGGGCCACTCAAACGCGTTGTACAGAAACATGCAGTCGCAATGGCCGTTGATCACACGGTTAGAAACATATGCCGGCAGGTCGGCCATGCCGCTTACGGGAACCGCGACTTTCACCCGCTCGTCGGCCGCGGCGACCCAGAACGTCGCCGCCCCACCCCCGCTGATGCCGGTAACGGCGATGCGCTCAGGATCAACGTCAGGCCGGCTTACCAGATAGTCGATTCCGCGAACGCCATTCCAGCATTCGACGCCCGCCGGGGTATACCCACGTGAATGCCACCACCAGCGGTTTTCGCGGTAAGTGCCATGATGCGTCGCAGCGATCTCGCCAAGCTGCAAAGTGTCGATGACCAGGCAGATGTAGCCATGCCGGGCGAACCACATGCCGTGCCCCTGAAAGGCGGTCTTGTTTCCGTCGCGCCCACGGCCTGAGTGTCCGCAGACGTACAATACAGCGGGCAGCCGTTCAGCCCCCCTGGTCGTCGCGGGGCGATACAGATTTCCTGTGACGTACAATCCCGGACGGCTTTGGTAATGCAACAAATCGACGACAAACCCGTCTCCTTTCAGAGTACCGATGATGGTCGCGTTCAACGGCGTTCGTTCGGGAAGCGGAGACAGCCCCAGCATGTACATGTATTCGTCACGATACAGGGGGCGGCGCGTATGCCAGCGGGCCGGGGTTTCGAGATCGCCTGCGAACGTGGCATGCAGTTCACTTGCGATTCGGGCCAGATAGTCCTGAATCATGTGATCGCCCGGCATGTCCCGATCGGGCTGACCCAAGGCCTGGGCCGATGCCGTTTCGGCACTCGAGCAGATTATCGCCAACCCCATCCAGAGCGCCGCAATCGATCGCGTCATAATGCATCATTCCCAGTGGTTCCGGCCGAGTGGTTCCGGTTCAATGACGAGCGTCACCGAAGATACCCCTGAGAAGCAACCAGGTCAACGAGCGACAACGCGTGCCACAAAGCTGGCAACGAACAAGCAACGCAAAACCACAGCAGCGGCTGGCTTGGCAATGGAAAAAGGCTGAGCGATCCCCGGCAATGAGGTCTCATTGCCGGCAGACAAGACGTCGGGCTATTCGCTAACCGCCAGAACCGTGCCAATTTCGAAACAGCGCTCACCATGGCGCAAACAGCGGGCGACGGTATAGCTTATCCACCCCATCGGCAGCAGCAGTCGTACTTCTTCACCGGGATACAACTGCTCAAAGTGTAAACACGCCGCTCCCTGCCGCGAGATGTCTTTCATCAGGACGACGTGCTTCTCTGAACCGCGAGACAGGGTTGGAAGGGACGTCGCATATTCCAGCATGGCGCGCATCGGGTATTGCGAGCGCACGAAGCGGCGCAAGTCGCCGCGCTGCCAACTCTGGCTGCCGCGGCGCTGGAAAAAATCGTTCTGCCCTGGTGGCAGAACGACCTGGCACGGCAGGCTTTCCAGCGTGGTTTTCAGTTTTTCGAGACGAACTGCATCCAGCATTTCAGGAAGTCCTTGTCAAACGAAGTTCCCGACTGGTCTTGCATCATACGGCAGGCCACTGAAATCGAGAATCCTGCGCGGTACGGGCGGTTGGACGTCAAGGCTTCAAACACATCGGCCACGGCGCAGATCCGGCCCCACGGATGCAGTTCGTCGCCCACGCAACGGACCGGATAACCAGTGCCGTCGAGATGTTCATGATGCTGGTAGACCATCATCAACTGCCCCAGCGACAAATCCGGTCGACGACACAGTCGCTTGAATCCGAGCGTTGGATGCTGCCGTACAGCCTTCAACTCATCTTCATCGAGCCGGCCTGGTTTTGTCAGAAGCCCGGCTGGAATGTCGAGCTTGCCCGCGTCATGCAGAAATCCGCCCATCGCGATGGCCGAAAGTTCGCGACTGTTGGCGATTCCCAGCGACCGGGCCAGCATCACGCAATAGAATGCCACATTGGCCGAGTGCGTGAAGGTGTGGTAATCGTGATACAGAACACCGCGCAGATCGGCCAGCACGATGTCGTCACGGCAGATGGCTCCGACGGTTTTCTGGCCCAGTTCCTTCAACTGGTCCATCTGGCCGTCGAGGTCTCCCCGCCGGAAGACCTGCCCCAGCACGTCGCGCACCACTTCGTTCAGGCAGCCGATACGCCGCGCTGCAGGAACAGAATCGTCGCCCAGAACGCAGTCGAGATTCTGCCGCAGATACTCCTGATAGGTGCGATGATCGGCCCCCGAAACATAGAGCGTCGAAATGCCGCGGCTCTGCAGATTCGCAAGATCGCTGGCCGTAATCGAATGCTCAGCACTGCGATAAAGTAGAAACGTATCGTCATTGCCAGCGCTCAAATACAGCGCGACTCC
>JAYTRB010000657.1:0-2315 GCA_043746425.1 Planctomycetia bacterium | reverse complement strand
GGATCGAACCGGTAGATGTAATCGATGGTTCGCATGCCGTTAGCATACCCATAACCGGGGAAATTTGTCCACAAGATTCTCAATGGGAGAGTGGCAGTTTTTTAAATTGCGTGAAAAGCTCAGCCGCCCGGCAGATCTCCATCAGCCGGGCTGCCCGACTGCCAATTGCGCTGCCCGCCCCCACCGACGGGGGGGAAAGGCCTCACGACGATGTCGACCCGGCCGGCACGTCTTATTCCGAGCGAAGGTTTTGAAAATCTCGCCGATAAGATTTGACGACTTGCATTTTTCAATACTTAATTTCATTGACCCGACCAGCATCTCTCGAAGCGGCGCATTGCGGCCGCCCTGGCCGCACACTTCAAACACAGCCGCGCTTTCGTTTGCCCTTGGAACTGAGACGCTGAAGAATCGCCCGATCGGTTGCTGGCCGCCGCGCGCCAGCCATCACTGGGCGGGATGGGCCGATGGGGAAGCCGGTGAGGCTCATTGCCATAACGGATAACCGCGTTCAATCGGGGTTGTCGCCGGGCTCTGTTTAGGACGCGAATTGAAAGTGAATTATGCGGCGCTTGCCGGCGTTTCGTACGCGACTCTGACGACCGTTTGAACGGCATCGCCCACTCGTTGAGATAGCGCAACAAGACGACGACGAGACGACAGGGGGCTGGCGGCTCGTCAGCGGGATTCGTTCAATGCTCACCCTATATAACTGGAGGACCCGTCGCCCCCGAAGCGGCTGTCGGCGGCGCCGCTGGTGTCGAAGGTTTCAATCTGGGCGATGAGGCGCTGGCAATTTTCCGCAGTTGACCCAGCTGCCGAATGATTCTTCTGATGAATCGCGCGGCGGCCACTCCATTGAGGATGCGGTGATCGAAGGCGAACGTGATGTTGACGGTGCTGCCGGTCGCGCTTGACTGCGGAGCGCCGACGAACAGAACTCCTGCTGCCGGAGGAATGACCAGTGGCACCGCGTGCGTGATCGGCAATCCGCCCAGGTACGAAATCAGCAATTGTGTGTCATGCGATGCCTGGTCTTCGCCCGACTGGGCCTGTTCGATTTGCGCATGCAGATTGCGTACGAATTCCGGAAATGACATGCGGTCGGCCCCGCGAACGACAGCCGTCGTCAAATCGTCGCCCGGCAGGTGAACGGCAATTCCCAGGTTGAGTCGGCGATACTCGCGCAACGTCGCTTCGCCAACTAGAACCGAGCGCACACGCGGAGAAGCTGTGGCCGATTGCGCCACGCAAAACGCCAGCACGTCAAATTCCGTGGCTTTGAGACCCGGGTACTGATGGCGTAACCGTTCGGCCGCGGCGAGCACCCTGTCCCACGCGAGAGCATGCGTCACGGCGCCCTGGGGCACCGTTCGCAGCGCGCTTTCCATGCGGCGGTTAAGCAGCCTTTGACGGGGTGAAATGGGAACCTCGCGAAACGTCGCCAGCGGAACTGCCGAACGGCTCAGCGGGTGTCCGTTTCCGGCACTCGCGTGGCCATTATTGCCGTTCTGCGACTCGTGCGCGTGCGAATGACTGGGGCTGCTGTCTGGTGGCAAAGCCGTCATTGCCATCGCAACGGGCTGGGTGCGTCCGTTGGAATGCCCGGCCGTTCCGTTCTGCGGCGGCGGTTCAGACACGGTCACGATGGCCTTTCGCCTCAGCATCGGCCTGCCGACGCGCTCGAGGGCAACAGCCTTATTGCAAATGCCCGCCGAATGGGGTCGAATTCTGACAATCGGCTTGCCGACCGAAATATCGTCTCCGGCGGCGATGAGCACTTCTTCGACAGTGCCAGCGGCACACGCTGAAATCTCGACGATTGACTTAGTGGCTTCGGCAATCGCAATGACGTCGCCTGCCGAAACGGCGGCTCCCACCTGCACTAGAATTTCGGTGACGATCACCATTTCATCCGCCGGTCCTGAGCCAATCGCATTGACCGTAATCGTGCCGGTTTCTTCCGCCGGCTCAGTTTCCCAGGTCAATTCAAGATCGAGAAGTTCAGTCGCGACCGTCAGCACGCGCTGAAATGAGGGAAGCACTTCCAACTGACTGGGGAAATGGCAGGGAACCCACGTGTCGGGTCGGGCAACACGGCGGCACTGAACGGCTCGGCGTGCTTTTTCAGCGACCGTGGCGAGCACCTCGGCCCCGAAACCGCAGGTGTGATTATCTTCATGAACGACGATCAGCCGCCCCGTCTTTTCTGCCGACGCGAGAACGGCCGCTTCGTCCCATGGCGAGAGCGATCGCAGATCGAGCACTTCGGCTTCGACGCCGGCCTCGGCCAGTGCTATCGCTGCCTTCTCGCA
>JAYTRB010000656.1:0-11660 GCA_043746425.1 Planctomycetia bacterium | reverse complement strand
ATTCGCGTAAATTAGTGTGAATTAGTGTTCCCCTTTTTTGTCATTGACTGAGAAGGAAGTGCGCACAGAAAGGGCCGCCCATCCCGCTTATCAGCCGTTCGTACGACGAGTCCCCGGCGGAATCAACCCGGTAAGCAAGTAACCGGGGCCAGCAGGGGCGAAAGGATGCCGCATCCGTGCAGGGGGGCATGGCGGCCACAAACCGGGCATCGCACGCCCAGCCGGCGTCAATCCTATTTTTGCGGATCAGAAATCTGACGCAGGTAGCCGGCCAGTTGCATTTCCAGCTTGAGCAACCGCTGCCAGTGTTCGCGGTCGACGCGCATCTGCGAGATGTTGCCGCGACGATCTTCGACGGCCATGTCGACAACTTGGGCCATCTGGTCGTGAACGTAGGCCAACAAGTCTGAAAGCTGCGCCATCTGCGCCATTTTCAGGTCGACCGGAAGTTCGGGGGGCCCATTGGGGAACAACTCCTGCGCTTCTTCGCCAAACAGGGCGTCGTCTTCGACGCCAGCGATGTCCTGGGGCCCGGACACAGTGCGATGGCTGGGTGAAGATTGGCCCGTTTCGCCCCCTTCGGACTCAGAAACGACCGGCGTCTGACGCTCGATTTCGGTTGGACTGCCATACACCAGAATAGACCGCCCGATCGACAACTGGTCGCCGAACTGCAAAACCCGCATTTGCACGGGGTGCCCGTTGATGCGCGTGCCGTTTGTGCTGTCGAGGTCGGTCAGAATCACCCGTCCGCCGTCCTCCTGAATCTTCACATGGAAGCGGCTGACGCGTTCATCGTTGAGCTGAATGGTATTGTCTTCTTCACGTCCAATGGTGACCGGAGTGGGCAGCTCGCCAAAAACGCGACCGCGCTCGAAGCCCTCGAGAATCTGAATTGTAATCCGGGCCATGCGGCCACCGTCCTGCACCGGAAAAAGTTCACCAACAATCTCTTCTCACCTTGTAACACGAACGATTCGCCGCAGTCAAGAAAGTGGACTGCGGCAAGCGGTGAGTACACACCACACAATATCGATTATGCAGCGATCCAGGAACCGTGCTCGGCGCGTTTCTTATTACGCGTCTATGATTGCCCGATTACGCCACGAACGTTGCGAGTCAGTTCGGCGATCTTCATGCCGGCGTGCTGGCCATTGAAACCCTACCGCAGTTTCAATCGCACTGCATTTCAATTGCGCGGCGAAAGCCAGTCGTCGACGTCGGGGTCGTCGTATGCGATTTTCAGTGCCTGCGAAACGGTTCGCAGCAACAGCCGCCGCGAGACCGGCTTTTTCAAAACCGAAAATGCATCGGCCTGCGCGGCCGTTCGCCGCAACTCGTCGGTGGGGCTGGCGGTGATGAGGATGCAGGGCAGAGCCGAACGCAGCGACTTCAGCAGCCGCAGGGTATCGAGCCCCGACAGGGCCAGCATGTGCATATCAAGCAGAACCAGATCGACAGCCCGGTTGCGGACGATTTCAAGCGCCTCTTCGCCACAGGCGGCTTCACACAATTCGACGTGCGGCTCAAGGACCAGCCGCAGGGTGCGGCGGAATTCGGCATCGTCGTCGGCCAACAGAAGCTCATAAGACCGGGACTGCTTGGCGACCATGCGGCATTAACCTGAGGAAGAAAAAGAAGACGGAAGCGACATGGAGGACGCTCGTCCGCTGGCAGACGGGCTGCCATTCAGAAATGGGGCATTGTCATCGCCCCCAGAGACCGCAGCGTGTGACACAGTTGCAGCGAACGCGGCCGGATCGAGCAAAGAGAAAAACTCGATCAGCCGGCTGTCATATTCCTGCAATGCCGTCTGCCGGGCCATGTTGTGCTTCGCCTGCGGAACGATCCACAGACGTGAAGCATCTTGCCCGGTGAGGGCAAACAGACGCCGGGTCATTTCAGGAAAAATGTACGTGTCGCGTTCGCCGGAGATTAACAAGACTGGTTTATTACGAAGTTGCGCGAGACTGCGTTCGATATTGGCGTAGCGCATGCCCCGACGAAATTCGCTGACCCGGCGAATCAGCCACAGGCTGAACAGCTCATGCCATCTGGGAATCGAACGCAGAAACCGGTCGTTAAAATACAATCGTCCCCAGCGATGCACGTAATGTTCAAGCAGAAAGTTGCAGGCAACCGCGCCGTCAGTCGCGACGCAGCGAACCAGCTCGCAACGAGCTGCCGCCGCCACAGCGGCGGTTCCCCCGCGGCTGATGCCGAACAGCCCCAGGGGCAACTCCGCGAGTTCTGGCTGGCTCTTCAGGTACGCCACCGCCGACAGAACATCCTCGACCTCATAGTCGGTCGCCCAGTGAAACGGAGAATACCCGGCCAGCGATTGACTGTCTCCATGATTACGAAAATCGAACGTGAATACATGAAACCCGGCGGCCAGCAGCCCTTCGCAATACGACATGGCCGACCAGCGGTTCGAATCGAGTTCGTGACAGAAAAGAACAAGCCCTCGCGGCGAATCGCAGCCCGAGCGCCACAGGCTGCCGACGAGCTGCAGTCGATCGCGAGTGGTAAACGCAGCCGACACGGCCGTCGAATCGGGAGGAAATACCTCGGCCCCGATCGGAGGCCGATTTTCAAAAACGGCTACCGACAGCCGGACGACAACCGCCTGGAACAGGATTTCAATCGTCAGCACGACGAGGACCGCAGCGATGAGGGCGAGGGGACTCACGAAGTTCTCCATCTCGACGCTGAGGGATCCTTGAGACCTACGGGATTTGAACAATCTGTCGGCTGTCGCATCAACCCTTATAGGCGGAAAAGATCAGCGAAATGTTCTGGCCGCCAAACCCGAAACTGTTGGAGAGCGCGGCATCGAGTCGCGACACTTCGCGGGCGTGGTTGGGAACGTAATCCAGATCGCATTCGGGGTCAGGCGTTTCGTAATTGGTCGTCGGTGGAATGACGTGGTCACGAATCGCCAACAGGCAGGTGATGGCTTCTACACTGCCGGCAGCCGCGATCAAGTGCCCCATCATGCTCTTGATGCTCGAGACGGGAGTTGAATATGCGTCTTTGCCGAGCGCCTTGCGAATCGCCATGGATTCGACCCGGTCATTCACGTCGGTGCTCGTACCGTGGGCGTTGATGTAATCAACCTGGTCGGTGTTGAGCCCGGCATCACGCAATGCCATTTGAATGCACGACACGGCCCCGCGGCCTTCGGGATGAGTGTCAGTGATGCGGAAGGCGTCGGAGGTTGTTCCGAACCCCACCACTTCGCCGTGAATGAAAGCCCCTCGCGCCAGCGCATGTTCGAGCCCTTCGAGCACCAGCATTCCGGCGCCTTCGCCGAGCACGAAACCGTCGCGATTTTTGTCGAAGGGGCGCGATGCCTTTTCGGGCTCGTCATTATGCTTCGAGAGGGCCGTCAACAAATTGAAACCCGTCACGCCGAAAGGGTGAATCATGCTGTGAGCCCCCCCCGAAAGCATCACGTCGGCATCGCCGCGGCGAATAATCTCGGTGGCTTCGCCAATTGCCTGGCTCGAGGCAGCGCAAGCTGTCAGACAGTTCAGGTTGGGGCCGTGGGCGTTGAAGATGGCCGCCAGGTACGCGGCGGGCATGTTCGGCTCTTGTCCCATCTCAAACTGCGGATGGAGGTATTCCATGCCTTTCTGGGTAAATCGCTTTACATCAATTCCACCATCCTGTCGCGATTCATGGACCAGCCTCATGAAGGCCGGAAAATTCTGCTGCCCTTCGCCGGCCCCCAGATAGACTCCAAAGCGGGATGGCTCAAGCGCCGCATCGAGAATGCCCGAGCTCTCGACGGCCTCAGAGGCGGCCGCGATGGCAAAGGTAACATTTCGTCCTGAGTGTGTGTATTGCTGCGGATCATCCACATATTTTGACAGGTCGAAATTCTTGACTTCGGCTGCGATTCGAGTGGGAAAACTCGAGGCATCGAAGTGCGTAATCCGACCGATGCCGCTGCCCCCTTCGCGCAGGACTTTCCACATCGCCTCCACGTCGCTACCGATGGGAGTGATGGCCCCAATTCCGGTGACGACAACGCGCCGCCTCATGCTGAAGTTCCTGTGGGTGATCGAAAATTGAATCGCGTACGAATCGGACTCACCAACGGTCTTATTTAAGCGTCATTTTAGCAGGTTCTACACCAAGTCATTTTCCAGGATCGGCCTGGGGGGCATTTCCCGACTCCCAGACGCGCAGCAACTGCATCGTGGCCAACAACTGCCCCTGGCTGACCGACTGGGTACTGTCGCGAGGCAATCGGGCGAAGACGATCTCTCCCTCTGCCACAAGTCGGTCGCCCACATGGGCCGTCCCTTCGACGAATCCGCCATCCTCGCGCGCGTCGAGCAGACGCATATCATAGAGCAACGTGTCGCCAGGACAAACGCAACCATGAAAGGTCAGTTTGGGAATTTTTGCCAGGACAATCAAGTTCTCGAAATGCGAAACCTCGCCCAGCAGAATACCCCCGGTCTGTGCCATGCCCTCCATGATGAGCGAGCCTGGCATCACGGGAAACCCTGGAAAATGGTCGTGCAGATGCTCCTCGGCCAAAGTGACGTTTTTAATCGCCCTGGCATGAGAACCACTCTGAAACTCGACGAATCGGTCGATCCAGAACCAGCGCATCACGAGCTCGCAATCAGTTGAAGTAGGGGGAGGCTACGCCGCCCCTCCGGCAAGCTTGAGCTGCAGAAAGTTGACGATCATCTGCACCGTAAAGAGTTCCTGGATGTTCTCCACCTTCGGGTTCTTGGAGAATTTTTCGACGTCGGCATGCGGCATGCGGGTCCGCAATTCAGAAATTCCCTGGGGGGTGACCACGCCGTCTTTGACGAGCGTCTGGTCGGCGGCAAGACTCTCGGGAAACAACTCTCCCCGCGGAATCTTGATCGAGAAGTTCTTTTCAAGACGGAACACGATATCGAGGAAGTCAATCGACTCCGCCCCCAGGTCTCCCACAAGCGTCGCTTCGGGGGTGACTTCGTCGTCATCCACACCCAATGCATCCACCAGCGTCTCACGAACCTTGGCGTAAATCTCTTCTGCCGTTGGCATTAATCTGTTCTCCTCAGGCGGGGCCTCGGGCAATACTGCCCGCCAGACCCCGACAATGCGCACTTTCGCCGTACCAACCAGTTAATCAGGGCAGCCTGTCTCGGCGAGGTGACAGACCACCGACCCACGACTCGTAACAGTCGCATCCAAGTCCGGCCACAAGCCGGCCTTTCATAATCGCCCGGCCATAAGCCGGCCTCTCATCAATTTCTGACGCGCCTCAAAATCCTCCCAGCGTCAAACCGCCATCAACCCTTAAAACCTGGCCCGTGATGTATGATGCCCCTTCCCCGGCCAGAAACAATACCGCTTGCGCGATGTCGTCGGGCTTCCCCAGCCGACGCGCCGGAATCGCTTTCTTGATTTCCGCCTCGGCGGCATTTCGCACCGCAGCTGTCATGTCGGTTTCGATAAATCCGGGGGCTACGGCATTGACCGTCACCCCACGGCTAGCCAGTTCTTTTCCCAGACAACGCGTGAACCCTTCAATGCCCCCTTTGCTGGCGGCGTAATTCGCCTGACCCTTGTTTCCGAATTCAGCAGCCACACTCGACATGTTGATGATCCGCCCGTAACGGGCCGACATCATAGGCCGCGTCACGGCCTGGCAGAAGTTGAAGACACTCGTCAAATTCGTCTCCAGCACCTCGTGCCACTGCTCTTCGCTCATCATTGCCAGCAATGAATCTCGGATGATGCCAGCATTATTCACGAGAATGTCGATGCGGCCCCAGCCTTCGACCAGCTTCCGCACGAGTTCGTCGGCAACAGCCTTATCGCGCACGTCGGCCTGATGGGCCGTCACGCTCAATTTCTGCGATTCCATCTCTGCCACCAAATCCTGGGCGGCCTGGGCATTCGACTGGTAGACAAAGGCC
Organism: Planctomycetia bacterium; assembly: GCA_043746425.1. Classification (GTDB taxonomy): domain Bacteria; phylum Planctomycetota; class Planctomycetia; order Planctomycetales; family Planctomycetaceae; genus JACQFH01. The sequence continues at coordinate 5,724 of JAYTRB010000656.1, read as the reverse complement.
ACCTGGGCGCCGGCGCGGGCCAGTGTCTGTACGACCGCCCGCCCGATTCCCCGGCTTCCGCCCGTGACAAGTGCCGTTCTTCCCTCAAGTTTCGTCATTTCGATCTTTCGTTCAGAATCCAACCCGCCGCGCCCCCGGTTCGAATAGTCCCGCTTCAACCCGGCCTATTTCAAGCCGATCGACTGCGACCCGGTGGATTCGCCCCCCCAAAGCTGCCCAAATAACTCTCGCGCCGAGCGAATCTGCGAAGCATCTGAATCCGCGAACCGGGGATTTCGATCGGCCAGATTAAATCGTTCAAGGGTCAATTTGCCACTGACGGCGGAATCGCCGTCGACAGTGCCACTTCCTTTAAATGTGCATTCGCCACCGTCCCAATTCAGCAATTCGGCTGTCACCCGTAACGTTCGCCCGGGTGCGACGAAGTTCAAGAACTTCACTGCTCGAGCCCTTTTCAAGAGCACTGTGCTGTACGCAAAGTCTTCGTCGTAGCGCATCAGCCAAGCCGCAGCCTGCACCATCGCCTCAACCATGAGCACGCCCGGCATTACGGGAAACCCCGGGAAATGGTCCGCCAGATATTCTTCACTGAGTGACAGATTCTTAATCGCAGTAATCGACTTCCCCGGTTCGAGGGATATGATCCGGTCAATGAGCGTAAAACGCATTCGCCTCGCCTACCGTCGAATTACGGAGTCAGGTGTCAATTTTAACAGACCCGCCAGTATATTCGTCAAATTGACCCTTCACAAGCCATTCCAAAGAGGAAAACCCGACACGCCGGCCGTCTTTGATGCGTTCGTGTCTCTCCAATCGCCCAGACTTCCCAACAACTTTCCGAATCTCCTCGCTTTTCCTACCCTTTTTTTGACTCCCTTCGATTTCCAGAGTAGAGTTCTGGGAATGCTTGATCCACTGTTTCCATCAATACCCACACATCTGTTCATCGTATGAACGCCAACAGTTCTCTTGAAGAAGCAGTTTTGATCGCCGGTGGCGACCCGGCGGCGACGCTCCATCAAGCGCTGGCGGCCAAACATCACGAGTCCCCCCTGCCGCGCGAGGCGGTCTCTCAGCCTGCTGCCCCTTCCGCTCAGACCCCAAATTCGAGTCTGCTGCTTTCTTCATTGCGACGAATTTACGAAACTGAACCGGTCGCCAGACAGCAGCCCCAGTCCTTAGCCGCGCCGACGCTTTCGAAGCCGCACGGCGAATTGATGTTCCAGTCGACGATGGATCTGCTGGGTAGCGCGTTTGACGTCAGCGAACTTGATCCGCTTCCCTTTTTGGATCGTCGCGACGGCTTTTTGGAAAACGCCCCCCCCATCGATCGCCCGCGTTCAGTAAAGCCGAGCCAAACCGACACCCAGGAAACCGCTGCACCCGAGGCGACGAACCAGCCAAATTTGGTGCGGCGAGCGGAAATTCCCCCGTCGCCATGGGGCGCCGACCGCCGAAAACTGCCGCGCCGTGAGGGAGATTGCCTTGTTACGATCTGTCCGCATGCCAGCGCCGAGCGGCTTTCTCACGAAAAAATCTCGTGGATTCTGCATTCTGGAAAGATCAAAGGGCGATTGATTGACGTCAGCATGAGCGGCATCGCCCTCAGCCTCGGAGAAAAACTGGCGGACAATACAAAAGTGTATTTGCGAATCACCAATCGCGTTCTCGATAAGTATGTCGATGCGGCTGCCACGGTCTTGCGCTGTTGCCCAGATGGCGAAGCCGTCTGGAACATCGTGTGCCGGTTCGACAAGAATCTGTCATTTCAGCAGATTCATCTGATCGGCCGCAGCCTGTTTGCCTCCACAATTGTGTGAGGCGACGCGGCATGAACCTCGAGCAGGCCAATCGAACCGCCCGACCCACGGAACGGGCAGGCGACACCCCGCCGGACATGGCCTTGGGGCTGTCTGGGGGGCCTGGGAAGAGCTTGAGAGGCCTCTTCTGCCGCTCTCGCGAGCCCCAAGACCAGTCTATCATTTCCGACCCCGGAAATGACGAATTCGCAAGGTTTTCAGGAAGAATAAATCTTCGCTGTGCCCGTGAAATTCTGTGGAATTCTCTTGAGTTTTTATGACAGCGATTGCTATCCTCAACCGATGATAGTCTGCTGTTTGTTGAGCGACCTGAATTCGATGGTTTGCTTCAACACGGCAATTTCTTTAACAAGCCGGTTGTATCGTACGAAAGGGCGGCAGCCATGCACGCGACTTTGATGGACGTGGATTTTATTGAAGAAATTCGCCTGCGGCGTTGGGCCCGTGAGAATTACGTTCCAGCCGAAGAACGCGACGATTCGTGGCACCCTGTGGTTCTGGCCGAAATGCGAGCCAAAGACCACGAGCAGGGTTTGCAGGATGACGAATTGGTCGTTCAGAACGATGCCACGTGAGTGACATGCACTGTATCAGCTGATTGAAATGCACAATGGGTTGAATTGCGCCACTGCTTGAAACAGGCAGTCGCTTTGAAACAGGCAGTCGCTGAAACAGGCACTTGTCCAAACCCCGCCATTGTTCAAACAGCGGAGGCGGGCACCCAGCAGCCATTGGCCGTCCTCAGCCAGAAATTCGCAGACCTCACCTCACCGCACCTCTCAGTGGCATTTCCCAAACGATCGCGGAGTTTGTCTTTTGCAACCTTCGGCTTCGCGGCTCGGCACGACAGAGCAATCATGATTGGCCGAGTTTTTTCAGAGAGCTCGGCCGTCTTGCTTCGGCCCCTGCTCCAGAGCAGAAGAAATCAAAAAAACGGAAGTGGAACGATACGCCGACTTGCCATTGCCCGGTGGATGCTATAATCTGACTCACGCACAGGCCCTCGTGGCGGAATTGGCAGACGCGCTAGGTTCAGGTCCTAGTCCGGGTAAACCGGGTGGGTGTTCAAGTCACCCCGAGGGCACTCTTTAAGGTCGCCACAATTCGCGGTCGTCATACCATAAAGCCCCGCGCTTGTCTCAACAAGCGCGGGGCTGTTTCATTTCCCGGTCTTCGCTTCCTGCCTACGAAGCATCATCTTCTTCAATCTTCTCGATCTCGGTTTTGAGCTTGTTCATGTATTGGCGCCATTCGCTATCGAGCAGAACCAGGTCTGCCCCGAAGACATGCGTAAATACCCTTTCCAGCAATTCAGGGTTGAGATTGACGTCTGGCGGCAAGTCTCCCAGGATCCGGTAAAAAGCGACAAACTCTTTGAGGTGGTTTTCGATCAGGAAATGCGTCAGCGCCCATGCCTGGCCGTACGCAAACTCTCTTGACTGGTGGTTTCCGGCAAGGTCGAAGATTTCATCGCGAATGATGAAATTGATGTTGGAATGCACGCGATCATTCTTGGAAAGTATCCGGTATGATTGCAGCCGCCTGCCCCCCACCGCGCCGATTCCGGCCCACGTGCCATCACTCGGGTTTTCGAAGTAGGTGGCCAATCCTTCGTGACACCACGAGGGAGTGTCGATACGCCGGGGAAAGAGCCCCGTATTGCCGGCCATCTGGTGGGTGCATTCATGACTGACGACGGTAATGTCTGAGTTTTCCCGCTCCACGTCCATCAGCAGATCGAGCACCTTGACATAGCGAATGATTTCAGGATTGTCGCGGGTCTTTTTGGCGTCCGCCATCTGTTCCCGCAGCTCTTTCATGATTTCTTCAAGTGCCTTGAAAATGGGGAACGTTCCAAAATCATAAAAGTAGCTCACATTGCGAATCGGTTCCCAGAAGCCTGCCGCGCTGGCCAGACTGGGATTAATTTTTGTGGAAAAGTCGTGAAAATCATCGTACTTCTGAAACAGCACCACCATCATCCGCTCTTTGGGAATGTCGAGTTGTACATCCTGGGCATTGAACAGCAACAGGAAACTTTCGTACACCTTTTCGAGCAAGTCGAGCCGTTCTCGAGCGCGGGTCTTCTTTTTACCCTTAGGAGGCTTGGTCGGCGTGTCGGTCATGAGTATGAAATGATTGCTTTTTTCGAATCTCATCCCCGCGACCTTGACGAGCGACGAGAATCGCTTCTCGACTTCAGGATCCTCGGGCAACGGTTGTTTCATCGATTTCTGAAGTTCGCGGACGAGGAGCGCCGCTTCATTCGCAGGCTCGATCTCCAGCACTTTGTCGACCGCTCGATAGAACTCGACCAGCTGCCCTTTTTTGAGCGCCCACACGCCGGCTTTCATGATCGCTTCCGGATCGTTCTTCGCGTTGGTCAGCAGCTTGTTAAATTGCTGCTTCAGGGTCGGCAATTTGATGTGCTTGATTTCCTCAAGCCGAAAATGCACGGTCGTCCCATTGGGGTGGGTATAACTGAGAATACCCCCCGCCTGCACGATCGCTTTCCCAGGCAACATAATCTTGGTGTCATTTCCGAAATCCACCGCCTTGTTCTGGGCGCCGGCAGCCGTCGCCATGATCTTTCCGAGTGCGCCCAGATCGTATTCCACAAAATCGGCGCGGACGTCGGAAGTAACTCCGGTGAACAGCAGCGCGGCCAACAGACACAGCCGGGTTTGAATCTTCATAATCGATTTCCTGGAAGCTGAATTACTTTTCGCCTTGACCCACGAGCACCAGCTTGTCGGTGTCGACCGTCTCGGCTCCGTGCATTGTGCACATCGCCCTGAAAACTTTCGGGTCGATGCTGGCCGAGATAACCCGCGCCGACCCATCGGCGAACATGACATACGCGCCGGGTGACGGCAAGCCGCGCGAGCCAAAGCCGCTGATGGCGTCGAAATAGGGTTCTCGAGCGCCTCGAATCGTGGCCCCGCCCCCCGAAACCCAGCCCGCCACGATTTCGCCGGTGCCGATCATCATGATCGTCTGGCCTAAACCATCGGTAATCTCATTCGCTCGGGCGATCTTGTCGTAACCGAAAATACCGGCCCGCGGATCAGAGCGCGACAACTCGCCCGCCGTGACGTTGCGGCCATCTTCGACACCAGCCATTCCGGCAAAATGAGTGGCCCCCAAAGGGGGGCCTAAGCCGTCCCAAGTCGAACGGGGATCGGCCGGATTCAGAAAGACTGGAATGACGACCTGCGCATGTGGCGCGTTGTAGGGCATCAGCCACGTTTGTGAAAAATCGAATTTATGATACAGACTTTCGTATCCCACGTAAGGTAGAAGCTCGGTCATCCAGCTATAACTCGCCAGAATCTTGAGCTTATTGTCGCGCAGGCGAATGCCTTTCAGTTCCTCACCGGGCTTGGCATCTTCCCACGCGTGAATCCCCTTGTTCAACCCCGTCAAAGTCCCCTCAAACAGGCCGTCATTCAGGGCGGGCATTCCGCTGGCGGTCATCACGCGGCCGATCAATTTCGAGACAGTGCGCGCATCGTCTTTTGCAATATGATAGATGAGCTTCAAATTCTCGTTGGTGCGCTCGGTGTGATAAAATGTGACATTGGGATCGTCGGCAGCTGGACCTGCACCGGGCATTCCCGGCTGTCCACCCGGCATACCTGGGCCTCCGGGCCCGCCCGGCATACCCGGTCCTCCAGGGCCACCCGGCATTCCAGGGCCGCCCGGTCCGCCTGGAGCACCCGGAGGAGGCCCTTGTTGCTGAAATGACTCGCCCGGATAGGCTTCAAATCCACGCGCACCGCGGCGACCGCCAGGCGGCCCGCCGCCGGGGCCCCCTGGTCCGCCCGGTGGTCCGCCAGGCCCTCCAGGTCCCGGACCACCCGGTCCGCCGGGTCCTCCAGGCGGCATGCCACCCGGCCCCGGC
>JAYTRB010000655.1:0-12758 GCA_043746425.1 Planctomycetia bacterium | reverse complement strand
GTCCAATACTTGCGGCAACTCTTGATCATGCCTGCCGGAAAACCATGCAGTGATATGTCGAAAATGTGGCCCCCGCTGCGCTTGAACCAGGTGGCCATTCCACCAAGCTGGTAATGATGCTCGAGCAAGAGAACTGAGTGCCCGGCCCGTGCCAGAATATTGGCGGAAGTCATGCCTGCCAGGCCACTGCCGATGACGATCACATCGTAGGAATCGCGAACACCTTTGAGGAAGTCCTTGGGCATGGCACCGGGGCTGAATCTGAAAACAATGCCGCGAGAAAGAAATAGCCTACGGCAGGGGGAAGACAGTTTAGTGCCCAAGCCCGGCAGGGAAAAGGGGTACAGCCCGCCCCAGGCGACGAATTTAGGAAGGGAAAATCAATTCGAGCCGACGACGGGGGTCAGAATATTCAAAATCTTCTGCCACCGACTGGTTCGCTCCTGTTCCAATTCGTTAATTCGCCCGCACAGCCAGACATGCATGTCGGGACCAGCCTTTTCATCTGCCCTTGCAGTTGGCGAAACAGGGGCCATATCGTCGCGACGGGTGCTGTCTGCGGCTTTCGGCGACATCCTCGCGCGGGGCAGAACGGCCGGCTCCTGGGGAACTGGCGAAGCGGTTGTCGCCGTATTTTTCAAGGGCATTAAAGGCTGCTCGGCAAGTGTATCTTTTGTCGCCTCTGGCGAGGACAGCCCGAACTGGTCGGAAGCGGCCTGATCCGCGACAGGCTGCGGGGCGACGACAGGAAGGGCCGCTACCGTGGCGACTTCACTCGTCCGCGACTTCTCTTGCGCCACTGTGAGCTTGAGATTCAATTCCTGTAATTCGCGATTAACTTCATGCACGCGAAACAGTTCATCGCGAATGAGATCGAGTTGCCGCGAATGGGCCTGGCTGAAGGTGTGGGCCATCACGCCCAGCAACTGCTGTGTGTGAACAAACAAATTCTGCTGCATGACGGCAAACTGCTGCATCAGTGAAAGGGCTACCGCGTCAGACAGTGAATGGGCTACAGGCAGCGTCAATGGCGTCGGAGTGAAGCCCATCATTCCACTCGCCGAATCGAGAAACGGCGATATGAGTTTATCAGTTGCCGGCGCCGGGCCGAGCACGGCCGCGAAACCCGATCCTGGCACTGCGGCAGGGCTGTCGATGGGAAAATCAATCTCCTGCGGCGAAGATGCTGGATTGCCCGGCCCGATCGATGCATGCGGGCCGATGCGCGGCGAAATCATTAAATCCGTGCCACCGGTTTCGGCCCCCGCCGCGACCTCGCGAATGGGCTCAACACCGTGCTCGACTGGGGCGGCATAAGAAACGCGTAAGTGGAATCGTCCGACCGTCAGTTCGTCTCCCTCTTCGACTCGAACCACAGAGACAAGCTTGCCGTTCACTCGCGTTCCGCCGCGGCACAGAAGATCGACGACCCATAGGCCGTCCGGCGCCCAGACGAGGCTGCAATGCACACGACCGACACTCGAGTGCTGAAGCCGCAAATTGCACAGGTGACTCCAGCCGACGAGAGTGACCGGTCGCGTAATACGGCTGATTTTCGCCCGACTTGTACGACTGCTGGCGTTTGCAAACGCGAGCGAAACCCGCGGAAGGCCGGGAGCAGGATGATCGCCTCGGGCGGTTGTCGGTGCGGCCGAGCCATCAAGCACGAAGTCATTGTTCGCCAGCCTGATCGAATAGGGGCCAACGTAAATCGGCTCGCCGCTTTTAAGCCATCCCCGCGATCGAATCTCGGTGGTCCAGTGCGTTCCTGTGCGGCTTCCTAGATCACAACACAAAATGCGTGATCCGACAAACTGCAGGTACGCGTGCCGCTGGCTGACATCGGGGTGTGCCAGGCGGACGTCACACACGTTGTCGCCGCCGATTAACAACCAGGGGCGTTCGATGAGAACGTCTTCAGACTCTCCAGTTCGTTCATTCTTGACGGAAAGTCGCAACGGCAGCTTCGCACCGCAGGCTGCCGTGAAGCCGTGGCCGTCTTCCATTCGTTCCACCGACAATGTGTCTGAGAATTCAGGCGATTCTTCACACTCAAGTACGGCGATTTGCCGCAATACCGCGAGTCGACGTTTTCGTGCTGCCTTTTTCGGGATCCGCACGGGCTGACACCTTGAACAGATCAATACCGAATCGCGCCTGATGGACAAATCAAAAGCGGCGTGCGTCGGCGGCCCATTGACTGTTCCCGACGCCCCTTCGCTTTTCAGTTTGCCACCGAGGCATCCCTCAATGGTATTCTCCAAAACGCGACTCTGTCTTGTCAATGGGAATTGGCAGTCATTGTTCGCGATTAGTGCCTCAGGCAGCGGTGCCGACAGCATGCGCAACATAGCGCATTACCGGGTTATGCCGAACATTCGGAACGTGCAACCTGGCCAAAAAAGCCGGCGATGGATTTCACGCGCGACGACCTTCATTTTCAGGTGACGGTGCGTCTGCGCTTTCGGTAATCTCGGCCCGTTGCTTGCAACGTGCAGCCTGTATCGAAAGCCGCTGGCCTGACACGCCTTGGCCTTGAATGATCCTGGCAGACCCGACTTCAATATTCAATAGAGCCGGGACGCGACTTGAATTGTGCAGGTTGAAAAGCGTATGTTGGAGCGTTGTTTTCGAAGTCCTTCGCCGATTTGCGATGGGAGCGGAATGATCTTCTCGAACAGTATCAATGTCGGCGATTTGTTGCGCAAAGCGCGCGGGGGGGACGAGGCGGCCCGCGACCGCCTGTTCGCCGTGTGCCGCAATTATGTGTCGATTGCCGCCCGCGCCGAAATGGCCAGTTGGCTCAAGTCGAAAGTCGATGCTTCCGACCTCGTCCAGCAAACATTCCTCGAAGCGCATCGGGGACTGGCGAATTTTCGCGGAACGACCGAAGGCGAATGGCTATGCTGGCTTAAGCAGATCCTGGTCCACAACGCCGCTGACTTTGTTCGACGGTATCACGGTGTCGAGAAACGCTCCGCCGGTCGAGAAGTCTCACTGGCGTCGTCCGAAGAATCCGGGCGAAATGCGCCGCAGCTGAGCGACGGCGGCCCCAGCCCCAGTCAACTGGTGATGCAAAAGGAATTGCAATTGCAGGTCGCCGACGCAGTCGCCCGCTTGCCTGAAGACTATCAGGAAGTTGTTATTTTACGGAACCTGCAGCAGCTTCCGTTTGACGAAGTGGCCGAACGTATGGGGCGATCGCGTCCCGCGGTTCAAATGCTCTGGATGCGGGCCATCCGTAAGTTGCAAGAGGTCATGCATGAAAGTGAATCGGGCGAGATTAAAGACTGAGAATCCAGTGCGGCTATCGATTGTAAAGATAACGAAGTTCGCCGCGGCTTTTGCGAATAGGTGAGGATAGTTAAACCCATCGTGTTCGTATTGTGCGGCAGCATTCTCTGAGCCTGGGCAGGCCCCCCCAATATGGCGGATGACAGCAACCCGACGAACGACCCGCAATTGTTCGAGCGTCTTGATCGCTATCTGGCAGCGCTGCATGCCGGCGACGACGGCTTGTGCAGCCTTTGGCTCGCCGAGCATCCTGAGCTGCGAGATATGGCAAAATGCCTGCACGCGCTCGACCTGCTTTCGGACTTGCCTCCGAATCGCTCTACGAACTCGTCCGAATCGACACAGACGTTTGCATCCCATCTGCACGAGGCAGCGACTATTGCGCCGTCGGATGCCGCTTCGCACACGTCTGTGAGAACGAGTCGCGATGGGCAACCGGCGGGTGAATTTGGAAAGTACGAATTGCTCGAAGAAATCGGTCGCGGCGGAATGGGCGTCGTCTTTAAGGCCCGGCAGCGAGATTTGAATCGTGTCGTGGCCCTGAAAATGATCTTGTCGAATCGGCTGGCCGCAGACGATGACGTAAAGCGGTTTTATCGCGAAGCGCGCGCTGCCGGAAGTTTGCGCCATCCGCAGATCGTCGGTATTCACGAAGTCGGACAAATCAACGGACAGCACTATTTTGCGATGGATTTCATCGCCGGCACGAGTCTGGCCGGCATCACGAAATCAGGACCGCTCGATTGCGAGCAGGCAGCCCGCTGTCTGCAAGGGGTGGCCCGCGCTGTCCAATTCTTGCACGATCACGGAATCGTCCATCGCGACCTCAAACCCTCGAACATTCTGCTGGACCGCGCTGGAACGGCCTACGTCACTGATTTTGGCCTGGCCAAGGTCTTTACTGACGAAGATCAACATACGCAGACGGGCGTGATTCTTGGGACTCCCGGTTACATGCCGCCTGAGCAAGCAGCCGGCCGGATCAGCGACATCTCGCCGCGCAGCGATGTCTACAGCCTGGGGGCAATTCTTTACGAAATGCTGACGGGGCGGCCTCCGTTTCGCGAAGACAATCAGCTCAACACGATCCTCCAGGTTCTCGAAGGAGAACCGACACTTCCTAATCAGCTGAATGCGAAGGTTCCTCCCGAACTCGAGCGAATCTGTCTGAAGTGCCTCGAAAAGGCCCCAGAGCGTCGGTACTCCTCTGCCGCAGCCTTCGCCGATGATCTTGAGCGTTTCCTGCGATGCGAAGAAATCGAGGCCACGCCGGCCGGCATCGTCGACCGAATTCGCCGCTGGACGCGCCGCGAATCGGGGCTTGCGGCGCGACTGACGATTATGGCGGCAGTGGCCGCAATTTTTCAGACGGCGCACCTGCTTCGAAATCGCGAGTGGGATTATCACATCCAGATCAAGATCGCGTTTGCGCTCTGGGCCTTCCTGGCCTTCGTTTTTCAGGGATTGTTGCGCCGCGAGAAGAGCGCCGGGTTCGCACGTCTTTCCTGGGCCGTCACCGATCCTTTGTTCTTGACGTTCGTTCTATTTCATGCAGAAGAGATCGGCCCCATCCTTGTTGGTTACCCGGTACTTATTTCCACTTCGGGGCTGTGGTTCAGTGTACGGCTTGTCGTGATTTCGACGGCAGGATGCATTCTTTCATACGCTGCGCTCTTGGCGATAAAGCCCTGTCCCGTTCCGACGGACGAGCCGCATTACCCGCTGATCGTCGTGACGGCCCTAATCATCATCGGCTGGGTTGTCGGCTTTCAGGTTCGCCGCGTTCGGACGCTCAGCCGCTACTTCGAGCAATCCCGGCCACCCGACGCACCATAGCCCTCGTCCGCTCTTTTCGTCGCAATGCGGCTCTTGGGTTAGTGGGCGATCAACACGCCTGCCGCGGGTCGCCACGATCGGAACAACAATCTGACGCACAACGCGCGGCATAATATCGGCCAGAGACTCGGGACCGAGTGCCGACTCGTTGCAAAGGTTCGGCATCGCTGGCATGGGTCGTCTCCTTCGCAGCGTTTCTATGTGGCTATTGGCATAAGCAACGAATACTGTACTAATGTTACCTACAATTCGAATGAAATACAACAAGGACGAGGCTGCATCAATTGATTGCCGCCCTCATGCCAGCTGCGGCAACTGAAATGTCAAAACAGAGACAATGGGCGGGATGCGTTTCGATGCGTGCGGCGCGACCAAAGTCGGTCGCGGACCGGCGGCCATTTTCTGAACCAATCTCAAGATGGAAAATCAACTCCAAACCGAGCATTGGGCCGTTTTCCTGCGAATCTGCGAAACACTTTAGGCTTCAATGGGTTTAAGAGAGGGCACGTCACCCACGGAGCGAATGAGCGCCCGGCGCGAAGTCAGTTCGATGATGGCAATTGCCGGCCTAGGACGCCGTTTTTTTCAAATGGACGGGGGACGATTTCACTTCCGGGGTTCACACAAGAAAGGGAGGGGTTTATGCGTCGTTTTTTTGGAATCACATTGGCAGTTCTGGTCGTCTGCCTCGTAGTCGGCAATGTTGCCATGGCGCAAGGTCGAGGAAGGGGAGGACCTGGTGGCGGGATGTTCATTCAATCTCCGGCGATGCTGATCAGTCGGGAAGAGGTCCAGAAAGAGTTGAAAATGACCGACGATCAGGTAGCCAAGGCCAATGCAATTCGAGATGAACTGTTTGCCGGCTTTCGACGTGGCGGGGGAGGCGGTCAACAATTGAGTGACGAGGAACGGAAGCAACGGGATGAAGAACGCAAAAAGAAGGGCGACGAATCCAATCAGAAGGCACTGGCTTTGCTGACAGCCGAACAAACACCCCGCCTGAAGCAGATTGAGATTTGGGCCAACGGCTTGGGCCACGCGCTGACCGAAAACGCTGATGTCGCTAAAGCCCTCAGTTTGACCGACGACCAGAAGGGGGCCGTCAAAACGATTGCCGAAGAATCTGGCAAGAAATTGGGCGAGGCCGGTTCCGGATTTCGTGGCGCCGATGCAGATCAGCGCACTAAGATTGCTGCTCAAATGGACGAGATGCGCAAAGAAGCCGAAACCGAGATGATGGCCGTTCTGACGGACGATCAGAAGGCTCGCCTCGAAACTCTGCGAGGCCCGAAATTTGATCTCCCGCGACCCCAGTTCGGCGGCCCCCGCGGACGCGGCGGACGCCCTGGGGCGAATACCAATTAGTGATGCCGTAGAAGTGCTGGCCGACTTACCCCTGCAACAATGTGTTGCAGGGGCAGTTTTTTTATCTCGGCATCGACAGCAGTTCGCTGAACCGACCGTAAGCGTCGTTCCACGACGCCTGGTCGCGCGGTTCGTAGTGCTGCAGAGCGCTTGATGCCCGAACGACTGAACGCATTTCGGCAAGGGTCGCCAATGCGCCCGAAGTGCGTGCCTGCACCAGCACGTTCCCCAGCGCAGTTGCCTCGACTGGACCGGCCACCACAGGACGCCCGCACGCGTTCGCCGCGAATTGGTTCAACAGTTCGTTTTGTGATCCTCCTCCGACAATATGAATCACCTCGACCTTCGCACCGGCCAACTCTTCCAGCCAACCGAGAACCATGCGGTACTTAAGGGCCAGACTTTCCAGAGCGGCGCGCACGAACTCCCCGGCGGAGGTCGGTGCCGTTTGCCCGTGCGACTGGCACCAGTCGGCTATCGCCGCGGGCATATCGGCCGGAGCGAGGAACGCTGCCGTGTCAGGATCGACCAGCGACCGGAACGGTTTTGACTCGGCGGCCAGATGGGTCAGTTCGGCGTAGTTGAGGGATTTTCCCTGACGCTCAAACGTACGCCGGCATTCCTGAACAAGCCACAACCCCATGATGTTCTTCAGCAGTCGATACGTACCGTCGATACCTCCCTCGTTCGTGACATTGCGCTCGAGTGCCCGTGGCGTAAGAATTGGCTGGGGCAGTTCCAGTCCCATTAACGACCAGGTTCCCGAACTGATGTATGCCCATGAGGAAGTTCCAGTCATCTCAGTGGGGACGGCCGCAACCGCTGAGCCCGTATCGTGCGTCGCCGGCGCGACGACATTCAGTCGTGGCAGCCGGCAGCGGTCGGCCACGTCTGCCCGCAGCTTTCCGAGCTTCGTCCCAGGCGACACGACTTCGGGAAACATCGTCGTCGGAATCTCGAACTTTTGCAGCATGTCCCAAGCCCATGTTCGTGTCGTGGCGTCGAGGCACTGGCTGGTTGTTGCATTGGTGAACTCGACGACCTGACTTCCGCACAAGAGCCAGTGAAACAAGTCGGGCATCATCAGGAACCGCTCGGCCTGCGCCATGACCGTCGGGTTGGATTGCTGCATCGCGATCAATTGATAAAGTGTGTTGATCGGCATGAACTGCAACCCGGTTGTCGCAAAAATATCCTTACGCGGAACACGCGAAAACATTCTGTCCATGACGCCGGCCGTCCGCGGGTCGCGGTAATGGTATGGATTTCCCAGCATCTCGCCGCCACGTGCCAGTAAGACGAAATCGACTCCCCATGTGTCGACACCGACAGAGATGGCGTCGTTTCCGAACGACTGTGACGCCTTTGCCAGGCCCGATTGAACCTCTGTCCATAGTCGCAGCACGTCCCAGCGAAGCGAATCGGCGACATGGACGGGGCCATTGGCAAACCGATGAATCTCCTCAAGCCTCAACCGCGTGCCGTCGAACAATCCCGCGACGACGCGGCCGCTTTCTGCGCCCAGATCAACCGCCAGGTAGCAACGTTCTGCCATAGTAACTCTGCTCCTACACGCCTTAATGAGATTGATTTCGGCGCAGTATACTGCAAACGGAATGGACTTGACATCACCGTCGTTCTCTGGCCATGATGCGACATTTGTAGAGACTTCGCTCGTGGTCGTTTGCTGAAGGATGCAAAATGGCGGTCGAGATCATTTGCGGCGGGTGCCGCGCCAAATTGAAGGTGAAACAGGAACTCTCGGGCAAGCCTGTCCGGTGCCCCAAATGCGGGGATGCCGTTACCGTGCCCGGCAATCAGGCCGACGACGTTTTTCTCGATGACGGCCTGGGCGGGGATTCTGAGGACGAATTCGAAAAAGTCGATGAATTCCCGGCGCGCACGCCCCTGCGTCGTTCGAAAACGTCGGTTCGAGAATCAAAACGCAAAAAGAGTAAGGCGACATTTCCGGTCAGGGGACTCGTCATCGGCATCGGGCTCCTGATTGGCATGACAGTCATCATCGCCGTGGGTTTTGGCGTCGTCGCGGGAGTCAAGATCGTTCTGGAAAAACGGGAAATTCCCGCTTTTTTCAATGCCGTTATGGCGAGCCAGCGAAGGGCCGGTGCCGATATCAAAAAGGCTTCCGAGTTGCTCTCAGAATGCATTAAGAACGACTGCCTGGATTACACAGCGGTCGAGCAGGCTTTGGCGCGAGCCGATGCGACACGCGTCGAGGTTGAAGCCGAACTCGCCGCCATCACGATTCCTGCCAGCGGTTTGAAAGCACAGGAACTTGTTACTTCGGTTCGCGACTGGATCAAGACAGAAGACCAGGTGCTCAAAAGTTTCGTGCCGGATGTCATCCGCGTGATGAAAGATCGAACGCGCCCCTTGCAGGCGCGCGCGGTCGATGTCGTCGCGCTTGGGATCAAGGTCAAAGCAATGGAAGACCCGGCCAATTTGCGCATGTTTCAAATGCAACACGATTTCCTGGTCGCCAACCATATTCCTGTCCCGCCGCAAATCTTGGCCGACCTTGCAAAAGCCCGGTCTCCCCGACAGCTTAACCCCCTGCCGGCATTTCCAATGCAGAATGCTGCTCCCGCTATGCCAGGTATCGGGGCGAGGCCTCCGGGGCTGCCGCCAAACATGCCGCCGGGAGGAACCGGAATGCCTCCGGTCGGCACGGGCACGGGTCCCGGACCACATGGGAACGGTCCAGGAGGGCCACGCTTTGGACCCGGCCGCCGCGGACCACGGTCGTAAAATCCGAAATCGGCAGCACATGCAGCCTCTGCGTACGTTGATCGGCTCCGCATGTCAGTCGGCGAAAGTTCTCGTTTTCAACGGGCTGCAACACGTCTCGGTTGCCGTTTCCGGCTCCGAACGTTATTTAAGCATCGAACAGAACTCATTGAGACCCAAGTACTACCACGGAGCATTCATGGCAAGCAAAGTACGGATTGCAATCATTGGGGCAGGAGCTGTCGCCGATTATCATCACGTCCCCGGAATACGGCTTGATCCGCGAGCCGAACTGGTTGCCGCCTGCGATCCGAATGTGCAACTGCTGGCCAAGCGCAAGACTGACTGGTCGATCGCGAAAACTACGGCGAATTATGCCGAGATCGCCAGTGATCCTGCGATCGACGCGGTCATTATCTGCACTCCGAATGACACGCATTTCCCCATCGCCAACGCGTGCCTGAACGGCGGCAAGCACGTCATGTGCGAAAAGCCCCTGGGACTGAACGCCGGTGAAGCTGTTGAAATGTGCCGCCTCGCGAATTCCAAGGGACTGCGGCACATGACGGCCTTCACCTACCGCTTCGCCCCTTCGATGCGATACCTCCACAATCTCGTAACCAGTGGTAAGCTAGGAGTTCCCCGCCATTTCCGCAGTCAGCGATTTCTCGATTGGCCAGAAACGAGCTGGGGCTGGCGACAATACAGGAAAAACGCCGGCGCTGGCGATTTGTTCGATATGACGATCCACCGAATCGACTATGCGCAAGATCTCATGGGCCGCATGACGTCCATCTGTGGAGCCGTTGCCCAATTCGTCCCCCGCGACAAAACTCCCGAAGGCGCGTCTTGTCCCCCGTCAGAGGTCGACGACTGGTCGGCGCTCATCTGTCAATTTGAACCCGGTGGCGTCGGCGTCCTGGAAGGGACGACGCTTGCGAAAGGGTACCACTTTGACGGCTTTGGCCATGATTGGGCCGAGGTCAACGGCAGCGAGGCCACCGCCGTCTACCAGCTCAAGGAACCGAACACGATTCTGATAGGTAAACACGGCGAGTCGTTGACCAAAGTTGACGTGCCGGCGGAGTTCCTGAAGCCTGCTGGCAGCCCGCGCGACCCCAAAGACGGCGTACCCAGCACCGTGTTTCGTTACGATCTGGCCTGGGAATTTGTCTCGGCGATCGTGGAGGGGCGCAATGCCATTCCCGGTTTCGATCACGGTGCGTCGGCGCAGGCGGTTGCCGACGCCGTACTCGAATCATTCGACAAGCGCACGTGGATCACAATCGAGAAAAGAGTGTGACTCCCGTCGATTGTCTTTAATTGAAGGTGTGTCATGACCGCCGACGAACTCCGCGCGCTGCAAACCCCCATCAAAGCCCGGTATAAGGACGACCCGGCTGCGGCGCTCAAGACGCTCAGAGCCTGCGGAACACTAACGGGAGACAACCTGATCTGTTCCGTGATGACCGACAATGGACCGATCGACGCTGGGCTTCATCCCTTCGTCGGCGGCGACGGCAGGTCATCCTGTTCGGGCGATATGTTGTTACAGGCACTTGTCGCGTGCGCAGGCGTGACGCTTCAGGCAGTCGCCACGGCGATGGCGATTTCCCTGCGCGGCGGAACCGTCTCCGCCGAGGCCGACCTCGATTTCCGCGGGACGCTGGGTGTAAGCAAAGAAGTTCCTGCCGGCTTCAAGGCTATCCGTCTCAGCTTCGACCTTGACACCGACGCGTCCTCCGAGCAACTCGCCACACTTCTCAAGCTGACTGAACGCTACTGCGTCATCTATCAGACGCTGAAAATGCCACCAGAGATTGCCGCTTGCATCGCGTGACATTGTCGCAGACAGCACCGCCTTAAGAGGGGACTTCAACGACCCTGCTGAGGAACGTCGCTTCCTCAGAGCGGGCAATTGATCTCATGCGATCGTATTCCGCAATACGGGTGGGTCAGGTCAACCCAGGGCAGCGTGCACTACGGCAAGTTGGAAACGAACGCGTCTCGACCGCCCTTACGTTCTACAATCCAGATGTTCCGGAAGTGCACCGGGTTTCCATGATCTTGCAGCTTGATCGGTCGCAAGTCGGGACTTTCTGCCGCGCCCGCACCGGTCTTGGATGTGAGCTCGTAATTGTGGATCACGATGCCATTGTGCCGGGCGGTGATGCGCGCGTTTCTCGTCTTCTTGTTTTCGTCGTCGAATCGAGCTGCGGTGAAATCGATGTCGTACGTCTGCCAGGAAAGTGGAGCAAAACACATGTTCAGCAGCGGCGACTGTTGTCTGTACAGGCTGCCGCATTCGTTGCTATTTCCCTCCATGCCGAACGAGTCAAGAATCTGCATTTCATATCGCCCCTGAATATAGACGCCACTGTTGCCGCGCGCCTGGTCGCGGGCCCGCGGCATGTACGGCGTGCGAAATTCCAGATGCATCGTGAAGTCGCCAAACGACTGTCGCGTTTCGGTTCCCGAAGCCAAGAGATGGTCTGTCGTCAGAACGCCGTTCTTAAACTGGCGCGAGTCCCAACCCGAGAAAAGGATTATGGCTCCCGCGGGAGGGGCCGCGCCCAACGTCTGGCTCTTCCGCTCAAGTTTCGGCAATCGCCCCAGTTCTTGGCCAGAGAGGTCTTTTACGACAATCGATTCGCGTCGGACCGTCAGTTGCCGACCATCGCCCGCCAGCTCTGCGATTCCCGCGGCAATTCTCCTCCCCGTGAATTTACGGCGAGTCTTCAAATCCCAACCGTTGCCTGGGAGTCCGCCCGAGTATTCGACTGCCTGGAAGTTTCCGTCTCCCAGTGCAGTGACCTGCACTCCGATCGAGGACCTGCGTTGATCGGCCAGGCCGTTGACGAGGTGCTCCAGCCGTCCGGCGAATTCGCCTTGCAGAAAGAAATCGTCGTCGGGCTTTGTAGCGGGCTGTGCCGCTGCCGGTTGGCCGCCAGCGAACGCGATGTTAGGCGGGAATATGAGCCCCAAGCTCAAAAAACAAAAGCGAAATATTTTTTGCATTGCGGGCTGGTCCGGAAATGACTTCATGTTTTCAACAAGACGGTGAACAGTGGCGACTGAAATTGAAGGCAATGGCTGACCTTGACTCGGGGACAGTCTGAAATACGTACCGAATGGAGTATTTATTTCGAACCTGCCTCAGAGTCGAATGTGAACCGATCGGGTCACTATCGATTATAAGAATGCGCATGGCCCGGATGCCAGCACCTGGCTCTTCTGGTGGATGGGCGCTCCCTTCGGAAATTTCAAATACACGGGCAATTGGCGCGAAAGGGCACCTGGCGCAGGCTGGGCAAAGGAGTCGCGAGTCTCAACTTGGAATGGATAACAACCCTCGCGCATCGAAATCGAATGCATGGAGATCCGAAAGGTGGTTTCGTGGCTTCATCCTGCCGAACGATGCAGAGCAGACAGATCAAAGCGGGACGGAGGGACAAAAAAATTGAGATCGGGGCAAAAAATAGTGTCTCCATGTACACATATCGCCGGGCCTCTGC
>JAYTRB010000654.1:0-4314 GCA_043746425.1 Planctomycetia bacterium | reverse complement strand
GTGTCGCCGCGACCCAGTGCCGCGGTCGTTGACGATGCGGCGAGGGCTGCGGAAACGAGCGATGCAAGCGACGATTCGCCGTAACCAGAAACGTTCAAGTCGCGGATGAACGACGAAGTCGAACTGGGAGCCGGCCGGACCCATTGGAAGCCTGCTCCAAGACGCCCAGTGTTGGCAAATGTCGTGGATTCACACGTCGACATCCAGTGACTGTCCGCGGTCGGCGTCGGGCGGGCGCGATTTTTGAGTGTCTTCTTCAGATGATTGATCGTCGCCTTCTCGGGCTTTTGGTCTTCGCCAGGGAAGACGGCCGTCAGAGTCCCGATCCGAAATCTGACCGTGAGAGAAGTCTGTCTCGACACTGTCGTCCAAATCGCGGTTAGCAAGCCGCGCCCGGTCAGCATCGAGTTTCTGCTGCGCCTGATCGACGCTGTCCTGGTCTGTTAGAACGGGTGCGCGTCGCTGGCTACCGGCCGCCGAAGCGGCCAGTCCCAAAGCTGGAAAATTCGCCGGGCCAAGCAGGCTCATGGTTCACCTCTTGACATAATG
Source organism: Planctomycetia bacterium (assembly GCA_043746425.1). Lineage (GTDB taxonomy): Bacteria > Planctomycetota > Planctomycetia > Planctomycetales > Planctomycetaceae > JACQFH01. The sequence continues at coordinate 3,765 of JAYTRB010000654.1, read as the reverse complement.
AGGGATCACATGTTCAACGCGGCAGCATCCAAGGTGAAACAGACTGCCTAAGTATAGCTCATGATTTGAGTTCTGAGAGCGCGAGTCTGTTATCGCAATTGTCGTTCTGCGGGTGAAGTACTCGGAAAGGGGAGTGACACGAATCTAAACGCCGCGGGTGAGAAGGTCGCCTGAGGGTTCGAAAACAGCCGCCGACGGCGGACGCGCAGTACTTCAAACGCGGAAATGCACTGTTGGGCCGAACCCATGGCTGGGCCGTCACTTGCGGCGGCCGAGTGGCACTAACCCCAAATTAGCGCGGTAGTTATCGCGAATCGTTGCCGGCCCAATTCGCTCGACGATCGCGCGCCACTGGCGGCCGACCTCGTGCAGTGCATGCTCTGCCGATTGTGAGCCGGCGATCGCACCGGCTAGTTCCTGGCTTAGCGCGCCCCGAAAGTCGTACCGTCCGGTTACCGGCAATTCTGCGACCAGGTGTGAGTCGCGCAGACTTCTCGCCACTGCCTCGGCATACGCGGCGGTTTCGACTCCGTCCAAGTCCGCACCGACGAGTGCGGCGGGACTCTGCATTTGCGATTCTCGGCAAAGTCCGGTCATTCCCGCTGGGAAGCCCGACAGCAGACTCGGGCCACAGATCCTGATCAGGGCATTCCATCCGGCCTCGGTCTGCAGCGGCGAGTTTTTCGTAGCAGCGGCAATCGCCAAACCGCCAAAACCGCACAGAGTCACATGATAAACACCCTTGTCGGCGGATGCTTCCCAAGCTTGGCGCGTCAGGTTATAGGTTTCTCGCGTGCCCGGCAGGCGGACGAATCCGATCGCGCCGTCTGCCGGGCGGTCGACCGCCGAAGCGGGCGTCGGCTCGGCGTCGAGCGAGAATCTCGTGGCAGGCGATTCAAATGCAATCGCCAGCGCTGCTTGGCCACGAACGATGGCGTTTCGACAGTCGGAGGGACTGCTGGCCAGCACCTCTTTGGGCATTTTTTCCAAAGCTCGAACGGCCACTTCCAACGCGCGGACGAAGCCGGGGCTGTGAATTAGAGGGGCACCCGTCTCAATATCGAAAAAGAGAGAATAGTGCGCCGGATTCTGGGCGTGTGAAACAGCCCTGGCCAAAAACATTGTCGCCCGAAAGTCATCGCTCCAGGGTTCGACGGCGCTGAACCCGGGCGCCCAGCTTTCCAGTTTGTCGAGCAGCTGTTGATAGTCGTCCCAGGTGTGGGGCGGATTCAACCCCGCAGCGAAAAGCAAATCCTGCCGGTAGTAGCAAACCAATACGGGACAAGACAGCGGCACAAACAGCGCCGATTCCTTCTTCGTCGCCAGCTTCGTCGAAAGTCCCGCAAACAGATCTGACCATCCGACTTTGTTCTCGCCCGCGCCCAATAGTGATACAGGAATTGCTGCCAGGCTCCCCGCGCCGACGAGCGGGCCCGCCTGATCGAGAGAGAAAATGGTCAGCGTCTGATGGTCGTTCCCCGAAAACGCAGCGAGGGTCTGCGAGGGGTCGCCGGCCGGAAGTTCGGTGAGCGTGTACGACGCTCCCGTTTGAGCGGCCCATTCGTTGAGCGGACCCTCCCATAGTGTTGGCAATCCCATTCCTGTGGGCACTCCGATGCGAATCTTCTGTCCGGCAAACGGGAGGAGGTCGACCGGCACGCTTTTATCGGGTTCGTTCGGGCAACCCGTGAGAAGCACGAACAGCAACGCCGGGAACCGGAACACGTTTCGCGACACAACAGGCACCAAAATAATCCAAGGGCTTGAAGAACCGTACGGGAATAGACCTCTGCCGATTGTACGGCATCTACGTCGCTGCGGCACGCACCGCTGGAAATTTAGTCTCGTCTGTGCCAGAAGGTTGTTGTGATGGCAGCCCGGGGCGGCGAAAGAGTCGAAAAACACGATCAGCGATCTGCTTTGTGTTCGCTGCTTTCTGCAAGGTGGCTCAAAACCCGACAGGGTCGGTTGAGCGATCCATTGCATCGCGTCTGTATGCGGAGTAAATTCAAAGTTTTAAGGCGGACTCATGAAGACCATGAAATCGGGGGGTGGTTGGAAGGCCATTCTTTATACGCTGCGGATGGCCAATCGCGTGGGCTGGTTGCCGCTGTGGCGGGCCATGCGCAGCAAAAATGCATGCAAGACGTGTGCCCTGGGGATGGGGGGCCAGATGGGCGGGATGGTCAACGAAGGTGGCCACTTTCCCGAGGTCTGCAAGAAATCGCTGCAGGCCATGGTTTCGGACATGCAGGATCGCATCACTCCCGAATTTTTCGCGCGCTATTCACGGCAACAGATGCGCACGTTGTCGCCGCGCGAATTGGAGCATTGCGGGCGGCTCGTTGATCCGGTCTATGCCGGGCCGGGCGATTCTCATTACCGTGTCATTTCATGGGACGAAGGGCTGCGGCGACTGGCCGATAAGCTGCACGCGAGCGGGCCGCAGCGAAGCTTCTTTTACGCCAGCGGGCGGTCATCAAACGAAGCGGGTTTTCTGCTGCAACTTCTGGCGCGACTCTTCGGAACGAACTACGTCAACAACTGTTCGTTCTATTGTCATCAAGCCAGTGGCGTGGGACTCTCTTCCAGTATCGGAACCACGACCGCCACTGTGCAGCTCGATGATGTCGAGCAGTCGGATTTGTACATACTGATCGGCGGCAACCCCGCTTCGAATCATCCGCGGCTGATGCGCAGTTTGATGCAGGTTCGACGCCGGGGTGGAAACGTCATCGTCATTAACCCCGTCAAAGAAGTCGGCTTGGTGAATTTTCGTGTTCCGAGCGATCCCCGGAGCCTGCTGTTCGGGTCGAAAATCGCCAGTCTTTACGTACAACCGCACATCGGGGGCGACCTGGTCTTATTGATCGGCATTGCCAAAAAGGTGCTCGAGCGCGGTGGCGAAGATCGACTCTTCGTCGAGCGGCATACCGAGGGATTTGATGTCTTCCGGCGGCAGGTTGAAACGACGACTTGGAACGACATCGAATGCGGATCAGGAGTCAACCGCGAGACGATCGCCCAAGTGGCCGACCTGTACTGTACGGCAAAAAACGTCGTCATCGGATGGACAATGGGAATTACGCACCACCTGCACGGCGTACAAAATGTGCAGATGATTGCCAACCTGGCGCTGCTTCGCGGCATGGTCGGCCGTCCTAATGCAGGGCTCATGCCGATTCGCGGGCACAGCAACGTTCAAGGGATTGGGTCGGTGGGTGTCACGCCGCAGCTCAAACAGGCCATTCTTGAGCGCTACGAGAAACGGTTGGGAGTCAAGGCGCCGCGATCTCCGGGACTTGACACCATGGCTTGTATGGCCGCCGCTGACAAGGGACAGATGCAGACAGCGGTTTGTCTGGGGGGCAATCTGTTCGGCAGCAATCCCGATTCGCGTTTCGCGACCCAGGCGCTGGAAAAACTCGAGATGGTAGCCTACCTCACCACAACGCTCAATACCGGCCATGCCTGGGGGACGGCGAAAGAAACGCTGATTCTGCCTGTCTTGCCGCGCGACGAGGAACCGCAAGCGACGACGCAAGAGTCGATGTTCAGCTTCGTCCGGATCAGTGAAGGGGGCCCACCGCGCTATGCCGGCCCGCGCAGCGAAGTTGCAGTGTTGACCACTCTGGGCCGGATGCTGCTGGGTGACGCAGGTGCCGTGGACTGGCACGAATTGGAAAGTCATGAGCGTATTCGGCAGTTGATGGCCGACCTGATTCCTGGATTCGAGCCGATGGCCCAGATCGACAAGTCACGCCA
>JAYTRB010000653.1:0-2741 GCA_043746425.1 Planctomycetia bacterium | reverse complement strand
ATCGGCCACGCTCTCACGAATCACGCCCTCCAGCAGCAGGTAGCGAAAAAACATCTTGATCGCCACCAGGTGCCGCGCCACCGTTGTCGACGAGAGCCCCCGTTCGTTCAAGTTTTGCAGGTAATGGGTGAAAACCTTGAGATCGACGGCGTTGAGCGCACCCCGACCGGAATCGCCGAACCATTCGAAAAACTGGCGAAGATCCGACCCGTAGGCCAAGATCGTGTTGCGCGCCATGCCAACTTCAACTTCCTGATACCGCAGAAAAGGCTCGAGGTGAACCGCCGGATTCTGCCCCGTGACGGGGTGCATCGCGGTATCGGCAGGCGGGCGTTTGCGGGGCGGCATACTCTACCAGATCGGTAAACTCGGCCCGTCGGCTTGAGCCCGGTTCGTCGGCCCGGCTTCAACCGGTGCTTTGAGAAGGGATCAACCTTACGAAATCCGTAAAGGGGGGCGGTCAGTCTCGCCACTGAAGCGACTCAGCTCGGCCTTTCGGCGGGCTTGAATCGCACGCCTTGGTGTCGCACAATGAAACGGGGCGCCTCTCCAGATCTCTTTCAAGCGACGAACATGACATTCCCTGGTCGTACTGCTCTGTCTGCCTTTCTATTTGCGCTCGTTGCGACAGGCGCCCCGATCTTAGCCGGGGCACCTGCCGCTGAGCCCAAGGTCGACGCTCCCCTTCCGCCGGTCGAGGCGGCAAAGACCATGATCGTGCCCGAAGGCTTTCAGGTGACGCTCTTCGCGGGCGAGCCCGACGTCCAGCAGCCGATCGGCTTTTGCATAGACGACCGCGGAAGGCTGTGGGTCGCCGAGGCGTACAATTATCCCCATCACGGCACCCGGCCCGGCGATCGCATCGTCATTCTCGAAGACAGCGATGGCGATGGCCGATTCGACAAGCGAACTGTTTTTTATGATCAATTGAATTACGTCACCGGCATCGAAGTCGGTTTCGGCGGAGCATGGGTCATGTCGCCTCCGTTCTTCTATTTCATTCCCGACCGCGATGGAGACGATCGGCCCGACGGCGAGCCTCAGGTACTGCTCGACGGCTTCGGGAACCACGCCAACGCCCACAATCTCGCCAATGGATTCTCGTGGGGACCAGACGGCTGGCTGTATGGAACCCACGGGCGTACCAACTGGTCGCTGCCTGGCAAGCCCGGCACTCTCGAAAAAGACCGCCTCCGATTCGACGGCGGTGTTTGGCGTTATCATCCGGTGCGCCATGTGTGGGAAGCCTACTCAGACGGGTCGACGAATCCCTGGGGAATCGACTGGGACGATTTCGGCGAAGCGTTCGTCTGCAACTGTGTCGATCCGCACCTGTTTCACGTCATCCAGGGGGCACATTACGAGCCCTGGCGAAATCGCCAGTCGAGCGAGTTCGCTTATGAGCGCCTGCCGAGCATCGCCGACCATCTGCATTTCATCGGCCAGAAGAACATCAGAGATGGTTTGGGAACCGCGGCCGAAGACGAAGCGGGGGGTGGCCATGCCCATTGCGGCACAATGGTTTACCTGGGAGACAACTGGCCCGAGCGCTATCGCAATACCGTCTTCATGAACAATATTCATGGAAAGCGAATCAACAACGACCTTCTGCAACGCAAGGGCTCGGGTTACTCAGCCGCACACGGCCGCGACCTGATGCGCGCCAGGGACCCGTGGTACATGGGCGTAACGCTCCGCTATGGTCCCGATGGATCTGTATTTGCCAGTGACTGGTCGGACACGGGAGAATGCCACAGCATCAAGAACACGCGACGCAATACCGGCCGCATCTATAAAATTACTTACGGCCCGCCGGCTGCGGCACCGGTTGCTCTCGCCCGGCTCGACAATCGGGAACTCGTCAAGCGGCAATTGTTTCGCAACGACTGGCACGTTCAACATGCGCGGCGGCTCTTGCAAGAACGGGCCGCGGCGGGGCACGATGTGTCTGAAGCGGGCCGTGAGTTGCGGGCGCTGTTCCACGATCAGGAAGCGGTACAACAACAACTCCGCGCTCTGTGGGCGCTGCAGGTCATGGGCGGGCTCGACGAGGATTTTCTCATTCGGAATTTAGGCCACGCCAGTGAATATATCCGCGGGTGGTGCATTCGCTTTTTGTGCGAAGACCGAGACCCGCCCGAGGCGGCGCTGCGCCGCTTCTGTGAATTGGCGACCAGCGGTGATTCGCCCTACGAACGGCTTTATCTTGCCAGCAGCTTGCAACGACTGCGTCTGTCCGAGCGCTGGCCGCTTGCTGAAGCCTTATTGGCCCGCGCCGAAGACGCCGGCGACGCGAACTTGCCGCTGATGATCTGGTACGGAATCGAACCCCTCGTTCAAGCAGACACCGCGCGCTTCATAGCCCTGGCCGGGGTCGCGAAGATGGGTTTGGTTCGCCGGCATATTGCACGCCGCGCCGCGTCGCTGCCCAAAGCCACCGAGGCCTTGAGGTCGCTCGTTCAACTGGCAAGCTGCTCAAGCGACGAAGTTCAGCAGGATCTGCTCGACGGGATGCTGAAAGGACTCGAAGGCCAGCGGCGCGTCGCGTTGCCTTCGGGTTGGGCAGAAACCTACGCGAAACTGAAGACGAGCCCGCAGCCTGCGGTTCGCGAGCGGGCGCTGCAATTGGCGCTTGTCTTCGATGACCCCGTCGCTCTGGCCACGATTCGTCAGATGGCCGCCGACCCGACGGCCCAGGTCAAAGCGCGAACGTGGGCGATCGACGCCCTCGTCGCCAGGAA
>JAYTRB010000652.1:0-1759 GCA_043746425.1 Planctomycetia bacterium | reverse complement strand
GTTCCCTTGGCGGGGATGGTCACTTCTTCAGGCAGTTCAACAATCAAATCGGGTGTGCCGATTCGCCAGCCGTCGGGGTAGTCGCGCGGCGTGGGCAGGTCGTTTGAATCTCCCTGCGGAGTACCGTCGTTGATCCAGCCGACGATCGTTTCGATTTCATCCTGCGACAGCCGGCGCTCTTCGCGGAAGTGACCAAATCGCGGATCGGCGTGCCACGGGGGCATGCGGCGCTGTAAAACGACTTCTTTCATCATGGCCGCCCAATTGACAGCGTCATCGTACGTCAACAACGAAAAGGGAGCGGCCGTTTTGGGGTGATGGCAGTCCTGGCACTTTTCCTGAATGATGCGCGAAACCTGCTTCGACCACGTGATTTCTCCTTTGTTTGCGGTGAGTCGCGGACGGCTGATGCGACAGCCGGCGACTTCCGTCGATGGCACGGCCACCTCTTTTCCCTCAAGAACTTCGTCAATGGCCTGCACCAGATCATGGCGCGTGGGAATGTCTCGCTTCGTGGTATACTGGTTGCGATCGTCCACACGCCCGTGATATCTGATGAAGCGCTGCGGATCGAGCAGAAAAATCTCGGCCGTCCGCTCGGCGCCTAGAATCTCGGCGGCAGATTGCCGCGCGTCGCACAGGACAGGAAAGGCAATCTCGAATGCCTTGGCATGCTCGGCGATTTTCTCGGGCGAATCGCCAGCCTTCGAGTTGATGCCGACGATCTGCAGGCCCCTGTCGGAGTATTTCTTTTGTATTTCATTCAGAATCGGCAAGTACTGGTTGCTGATCGGACATTCGCAACTGAGAAAGACGACCGCGATAGAGTTCTTGTCGCGAAAATCGGCCAGCCCGACCTCCTTGCCAGTCGGGTCGGGAAGGACGAAATTGAGGATCCGGCGACCCAGCGCTTCGTCTTTGTGCCGGCGATTTTCTTCGACCGGAGCGGCTGCTTTCTTTTCAGCCCCTGCCCCGTTTAACCCGGCCCCGTTTGCTCCCCGATTTACCAGTGCGTCATCCGCCGGCGCTGCTGGAGGACTGAAAAAAACCAGTGAAATGCACAGCATGGCGAAGGCCAGACACAAACTCGTCGTGAATAACGAGATCCGCACACGCATCGGAAAATCTCCCAAGAATAAAAATGGAAAAAATGACGGTCGAGCCTCAGACAAATCGGATTATTTCATATGTACCCGACAAATGCGAGGTTGGTGTCAAGCAAATGGACGCCAGTGAAGTTTGCGTACAAGCAATCCCATCAAATCGCTGTGGGACACAATACTTCAAGGCGGCAGAGTACGTAGCGGCGCCTCGGAGGGCATAGATCTGTGCGAGCGGGGCGATCCCTCACTTCATTAATTGAATGGCGCATTGCAGCGCCAACTGTCGCTCAACCCGCGTTGACGCGATCCCGTAAGGGTCGAGCCGGGGTGGCCGCGGTGGCCCCAGGTTCAGTCGCGGCGCCATGGCGCGCCCGCAAGACGGCGTGAATTCCATGTCGCGGACGGAGCGTAATCGAGGGCCAAGGGACGACCAGCGGTTCGGGCGCCAGGTCGAAATGAAAGCGCGGGACGACGGTGGCGACGACGAGCATCGCCTCCAGCATGGCGAATGAATTGCCGATGCAGAGGCGGGGGCCACCTCCGAACGGGAAGTACGTGTATTTGGGGAGCCGCTTGATAAGCCCGTCATTCCAACGATCGGGGTCGAATTCGTCGGGGCGCTCGAAGTATCGCGGGTCGCGATGCGTCACATACTG
>JAYTRB010000651.1:0-8914 GCA_043746425.1 Planctomycetia bacterium | reverse complement strand
CTTGAAACATGGGCGAAGGTGTAGGGCAGGCCGGTGGACGGATCGACCGCCACCCGCCGCTCGACGGCGCTATGTCCCTCGGCGACCACCGTGTAATTGCGCGTGACGTGTTCGCCCATGCGACCGTAAGCAGTCGTTTGTTTCATTTCAGAGCGGTGAAGTGCGCCAAATGTGTATGAGACCCCGACAAAGGCCCGCGTTTTGAAAAAATTGTCGTACGTCACCTGCACCTGCGCATCCAAACCGCCGACGAGATTGGCCTGAATGCGGCCCGACGCACCCGTAATACTGTCTCCCTGATCGTCCGAAAAATGATATCCGCCGCCATAGACCCGAAGACCGTGCTCATCCGAGAATTCCCCTGGAATGGGAATTCCGGCCTCCGCATCAAAGCCCTTCAGGGCTGCGGTCCACCACCGATTCTGGCTGTAGAAGAGATTGTCACCTTGAAATTGAGTCGAGCCGCTGATGAGGTTGAGATAGCTCTGCCGCGACGTGGGACCAACCGGCAAATAGAGGTTCGACCGCACGTCAAACGGGCCCGCATACGACTCGAGGCTGAGCCCCAACTGCTGAAAAAGAAGATTACGGGTGTTGTCTCCGTCGTACCAGCCGCTGATGCCAAACACGCGATCCAGACTTTCGCTGTAATATCTGTATCCAACGCCGGCATTTCCGCCGAAAGTGAATTGATTGGTCGGGTATACGCGCATGTCGGCAAAAAACATATTTTGCTCAGACATCAAGTACGGGAAGAGCTGCAGCGGCGTAATTGACTGAATCTGCGGAATTCCCTGCCCTTCAATGTGATCAAGCCGCCCCATGATGCCCCAGCCATCGTAATAGTCGGGTGCAGGCGTCTCGTCACTTTCCGCCGTTCGACAGGCCATAAACACCATGATGACAGAAAACGCAAACAGCAATATCGATCGCCGGCGATTGCGAGTTGGCGGATCATCACGGCGGGAATTCCGGCATGCGGAAGTCTGCAGGTGCGGGCACACAGTCGCCGTCAACATGGCGTGACGCCTGGGATTGCTTGGAATGGGTCTGACGCGGAATGCGGAACAAGCCTCGCAGAGAGTCCAATGGCCGTGATTACGGCTCGCGGGATGATCAATGAACGCTCGAGAGGAGATTTGCGGAGCGTTACATATTCGACCGGCCGCGGGGAGTCAACAGGAGATCTGCAAACTTGAACAGCGCGGCAATAATTTGGGACGGATGGGGACCTCCCCTGAGTAAACCCAATCAGTCACTGGATGCAGACATTCGCTTTTGCCGCCGGTAGGCGCCTGGGGCAAAGCCTTGGCGCGTCGAAAACGCCTTGCTGAACGAAGCTTCAGTGGCGTAACCGACCTGCGCGGCGATTTCTTTTATTCCAAAGTCGGTCTCATGCAAGAGCCGGCACGCCAACCGCATGCGCACGTCGCGCAGATAATCGAACGGCGGACAGCCGACCACTTTCAGAAATCGAATGGCGAATTTTGATCGTGACAAACCGGCTGTTTCGGCCAGGTCTTGGACGGTCCAATTGCGATCGGGATGCGTGTGAATCGCTGCCAGTGCCATTCCCAGCCCGGGCACGCCAACAACAGGTGCGTTATCCTCAGAATGAAGAATCGTCTGCGGAGTGGCCCGCATGGCGATAACAAGCAGGGAATGAAGTACCTGGTTGACGAGCAACTGGCCTCCGGGTCGTCGGCTCTCGAACTCATCCAACAGCACGCGGAGCAGCAGGTCTAGCCCCCTGGCCGCGTCGGGCCCGTCGCCATGGGCCAACAAATACGGGGGAAGCAACGAGAATGCCTGCCGCGTGAAGTCGTCTTCAAGGTCGAGACTTCCCCACAACAAACGGGTGGCGGCCCTCCCTGCGCTCTGGCGAGGTAACTCACCGATGGTCGAATTCGCGGTTTTCTTTAGAGGATTGACCACAACGGTGCGGCTTCCGGGCCTGTCGCGCAGCTCCAGGTCGGTATCGCGAGTGAAAACCACAAAATCGTTCTTGACCAGTGTTAATTCCTGGCTCTTGCCAGCGAATTGGAGCAGGGAGCGCCCTTCGAGCACAATCAAGAAACAGGGGTCAGTTGTGACGACATTAAATCCCCACGGAGCAGTCAAAATCCAGGGATGAATATCGCCACCCTGAATCCGGCAAGACTTGAGAAAGGAACTCAGAAAGTCCGCTGGAGCAGACGAATTCGACGTCGGCTGGGAATCGGCATTGCTGCTTTTCGAAACTTCATTGGTGGTGACGAGGATGGCATTCACGACCTCTTTGAACCCGGATCAACGCATCTAGGACCGATCTTTTTTCGGTCGATCACAGGTTTGGAAGAAATTCGAGAAATTACGCGGTATTGTCTCAAGGGCGTGGCCAGCCGGAGACATTCCAATTCTCGATCTCGGCCAGAACAAGGGGGGAATCGCTCTGGCCCAGGCGACGATTCGTGGTATCGCAACAGGCAGAGACTCTTGAGCGACGCTAAAGATTCGACAGCAAGCTGCGGGATTCTGCGGCGGCTGGTGTGTTTGCGAATTTGTCGACGACCCGCTTCAGCCTGCGACGGGCCACTTCGGTCCTGCCGTAGGCCAGCAGCAATCGGGCGATTTGCAGATGGCTGTTGGCAAATTCCGTCTGAATTGCCAAGCTCGTGTCGAGCAGGCGTCGGGATGACCTTTCAACGATTTTTCTTTCCTTCTTTTCGTTCGCGACAGGCATTGTCGATTGGTTCTCACGGGTGATGTTTTCGTAATCGTCCGAGTTCTTCACTACAGTTTATTTCGACATTCACCCCCGCCTTTCTTAGCGCCCTTACAAAAAGTTAACCGGTTCTGGTGAACCAACGAGGTGCGGCGCAATGGCCGACGACAGGCAGACTCGAAACCTGTGCCACGCGCCGTTGCGTAACATCTTCAAATGCGATGTAATGTTAGAAAAATGGATCACTTTACTTTGCTTGAATAACCTTCCACGGAGAATGGCCATGCGGCGTCAGATTGCGGGGGTGCTGGTGTGTTTTGCATTCGGATCCATCGCAATCGCTGGCAACTGGCCCAACTGGCGCGGACCAGCCTACAACGGCGTCGCGCTGGGCAAGGGCTTTCCCACGCATTGGAGCCAGACCGAAAATGTGCTATGGAAGGCCGACCTGCCCGGTAAGGGAGCCTCGACTCCCGTCGTCTGGGGAGAGCGAATTGTTCTCACCTGTGCCATTGAGGAAAACAACGGAGTTTTGTGCCTGAATCGAAACGGCAAACCCTTGTGGCAACAGCTGATTGGAACCGTTAAACCCGGTAAGCACAACAAAGCCACCGGGTGCAATCCGTCGGCGGTGACTGACGGCGAACTTCTCTATGTCTATTTCAAGAGCGGAGATCTTGCCTGCCTCGACTTTGCCGGCAGAATCGTGTGGCAGCACAATCTTCAGGAAATGTACGGTGCCGACACCCTGTGGTGGGATCTTGGCACTTCGCCTGTGCTGACGAAAAACAATGTCGTCGTCGCCATTATGCAAAGCGGCCCATCATACGTTCTGGCCTTCGACAAGGAATCGGGCGAAGTGGCGTGGAAGCACGATCGCAATCTGAATGCTCCGAGTGAAGCGGCCCAGAGCTATTCGACCCCCGTGGTATTGGCCGACAATGGACAGGAAATTATCGTCGTCCTCGGGGCCGACTACGTAACGGCACACAAGGCATCCGACGGTGAGGAGCTGTGGCGGGTGGGAAGCCTGAATCCTCGGGGCGAGCAGTATTTTCGGTCGATTGCGTCAGCGGTCGTTGCCGATGGCATTGTCGTCGCTCCCTACGCGCGCGGAGCCACTCTGACCGCCATTCGCCTGGGCGGCCAGGGCGACGTCACAAAAACGCATGTCGTCTGGTCCAAAAATGGCCTGGGGGCCGACGTGCCGACCCCCGCAGCGGTCGACGGCAGGGTGTACTTGTGCAATGACAAGGGGGAACTCACATGTCTCGACATAAAATCGGGCCGGGAGATCTGGTCGGGCCGTCCTGAGAAGAACAGCCGGGCGTTCAGTGCGTCGCCGGTGATTGCGGATGGGAAGATCTACATGACTCGTGAAGACGGCAAGACATTCGTCATTGAGCAGGGCGACGAATTTAAAGTGCTGGCAGCAAACGAATTGGAGGGAGAATTCGTGGTTGCCACTCCGGTTCTGGTCGACGGCCAGATTCTCATTCGGACCGCCGAGCATCTGTTCTGCATTGGGAATTAGAATTACGGCCAAAGGGCGGCGTTTTCGCCGTCCAGACGCAAGGTCAGGCATTTGGCGCTCCCGCCCGCTTTGATGAACTCTCCCAATTCAGTTGCGTGAGGGACGAAGCCGAGGTCTTTCAGGTCGGCTTCGAGCGCAGGACACCCGGTATTGAGCACGACGTGTTGCCCGATGACCACGGCGTTACAGGCGAAACGGGCAGCCTCGTCGGGCGACACGCTAATCAGTCTTGGAACTTGTTCGGTCAGCGCTTTGCGGCCGTATTCGTCGAAGGCCGGCGGGTAGTAGATTGCCGCTTCCTGGGCGAGGGGGCAAAAGCAGGTGTCGAGGTGGTAATATCGATCGTCAACAAGCTGTAGCGGGATCGCCGCGCAACCGATCTGCGCGGCCAGCCATTGCAGGGCAGCGGCGTCACTGCGAATCAAATATCCGCCGAAAAGGGTTTCGCCGCAGAACAGAGCGTCGCCAGCTCCTTCAAAGTCCCAGCCTGAGGGGACCGTGCGCGTCTCGAACCCATTCGCTTGGAACCACTCGTCATTGCACCGAGTTTCTCCCTGGCGAGCGGCGTGGCGAAATCGAGCCAGAAACGCCACTGAATGCCAGATCAGAGCCGCGTTCGCGGTAAAGACCAAATCCGGGAGTCCTTGAACCGCCGAGAGCAGCCGAATATCGGCTCCCAGCGATAAAAGTAAATCATGCAGCGATTTCCACTGCGAACGCGCACGCAAATCGTCACTCGCCTGGCTGCGGCTCATCCACGGATTGATCTCATATTCGATTCCATAGAAATCGGGTGGACACATGAGAATCGTGGGACGACAGAAAACGTCTCGAGCGGTCACTAGTCGTGGCCTCGACAAACATTATTGCTCACGGGCTGTGTCCGGGGGGGACTGAAAACCTTCTTCTTCGGCAAACGTAATGCCAGGAGTGGGGTTCGCAGTCCTGGAATCTGTAGCGGGTTCATCACCGGCCAGTTTGATTCCTTCATCTGCCAGGGCGATTCCAGGCGTCGGGGCTTTCGCTTTTGGGCGGGCGCGCGGCTTTTCAGGCTGGTCATTCGCGAGTGTGATTTCCTCGTCAGCGAGGGAAATCCCCGGGGTAGGAACTTTCGACCTTGCCGGGCTCTGGCGCTCGGTTTCAGGCTGGTCATCGGCGAGAACGATTCCCTCATGGGCAATTGTAATTCCAGGAATAGGCGCCGTGGATTTCGCACTTGTTGCAGATTTTTTGGCGGATTTCGTTGCCTTCTTTCTCATTGGCTGGCCAGATTTTGTCGGGACGAGACGCTCCTGGACCTCACGAAGCTGGTAGAGAATGGGGTCGATCGACGGCCAACGGTCTTTGGGGTTGGCTTTCAGGCCTTTCATAATGACTGCGGCAACTTGCTCGTCGATGCCGGGGACGACCTCGCGAATGTCGAGGGGGGGACTATTGATGTGATTGAGCACCGTATCCAGACTTTCGGCGGCTTCCCACGGATACCGCCTGGTATACATTTCAAAACAGGTAACTGCAAAAGAGAAGATGTCGATCCGCTGATCAGTGGTCTGGCGCTTGATGAGTTCGGGGGCCATGTAGTTGGCCGTGCCGGTGCGGTTGCCGGGCGCGCGAAAGGGGGCCGTATTGGGAACGACCAGGCCGAAGTCGATGAGTTTGATTTGCAGATCGAGATCAGAAACCATAATGTTTCGCGGACAGATGTCGCGATGGATCCACTGCCGTTCATGGAAGTAATGAATGGCTTCGCCCAACTGGATCATGAACGGCAAGCGATTCTTCTGCATCACGTCGTTCTGTACGTCGACGAGGTAGCTCAATCCCAATCCGTCGACGAACTCCATGACGAGGAACTGCTCGCCTTCGAGGGTTGTTCCCCACTCGAAAGTCTGTACCACATGCGGATGCTTGAGGGTTACTGCGACTTCCCCTTCGCTGGGCTTCTTGAGCTCCGGGGCAAAGCGGGATTCAAATCGCTTCGTTTTTTCTTTATCGAGAACTTTGAGAGCGACGATCTTGCCCGACTTTGTGTCGCGCGCCCGCCAGACGCGCGACATACTTCCTTGTCCGACCCGGCCGATCAACTCAAACCGCCGCGTAATGTCGGTCTTGGGCAGCCGCTTCCGGGGGTCGAAGAAGTCATTCAGAAATTTAAATTTCATGCAGCGCACGCCTGTGCAGAGAGCTCATTTGACCCAATTGTACAGAGAGCTCATTTCACGCAATAGTCGATGACGCGTGCGATTTCAGTGCGCAATTGCGGACGAGAGACGATTCGATCGATGAAACCGTGCGCCAGCATGAATTCGCTTGTCTGAAACCCTTCAGGAAGTGCCGTCTTGCAGGTGGCCTGCACGACGCGCGGTCCCGCGAAACCCACCAATGCCTTGGGTTCGGCGAAGACGATGTCGCCCAGTGAGGCGAAGCTGGCGGCAACTCCGCCCATCGTGGGATTTGTCAGCACCGAGACGAACAGCCCCCGCGCTTCGTCGTAGCGGGCGAGTGCCGCGCAAACTTTTCCCATCTGCATGAGCGAGAGAATTCCCTCGTGCATTCGCGCACCGCCCCCTGAACCGCTGACAATCACCAGCGGAAGCGATAGACGCGTTGCCTGTTCAATTGCCCGAGTCAGTTTTTCTCCGACGACTGAACCCATGCTTCCCATAATGAAGGCCGAGTCGGTGATGCCGCACACCAGGGGCCGACCGCGGAGATACCCGCGGCCCACGATACATGCTTCCTTCAGGCCTGTCCGAACCTGCTCTTCGCGAAGTCGTTCGGGGTAGGGACGCCGGTCTGTAAATCCGAGCGGGTCGAGCGACGCCAGATCAGCGTACCATTCTTCAAAGCTGTCCTGGTCAAGTAATTGTTCGATGCGTTTGCGAGCAGGAACATAGAAATGGAAGTCACACCCTGTTTCAGGGCAAACTCCCATGTGCTCCTCCACCATTTTGCGAAAGACCGTGGCGCCACAGCCATCGCAGCGCAGCCACAGCCCCTCGGGAACGCCGCGCTTGCGCCGCGGTTTGGCTCCTTGAATGGGGATTTCTGATTTCTCGACCGAACTCATCCGCGATAACTCCTGGAAATAAATTCTGACGTTGGCTCCTGATCGTAATTCCTGACGGGGGCCCGCGTGTGAGCCGGCGAAATTTTAAATCAGTGATGACGCGCGGCGGCCAGTTCCGCCGTTGCGAATATTCCTGAGACGAGGGTAGATTTTCCCGGCTTTAGAATCTCCCAACTCCCGCAAACACCAGAGCAGGCCGCCGGGATGGAGTCCAAAGGTGTGCCACAGACAACGGCACAAACGATCGACGCGAGCGGATCGGCGGCCACGATTGCCAGATTCCCCTTTTTACGAAGCGGTTTCTCGAGCGCTTTGCGCACACGGTCGACCGCCTCCGCCAGTGTTTCTCCGTTCGGGGGGCAGATGGCTTCGGGCGACTCCTGCCATTGCTTGAACACTTTCGGATGTTTTCGTCGAATTTCATCGATTTTCATTCCCTGCCACAAGCCGTGATTGACATTGTGCAAGGTCTCGATTTCCTTGACGGCCAAGCCTCGTGCCGCGCCCAACGCAGTCGCCGTTTTGCGGGCCGGTTCGCAGGGTGAGGTAAATATCACATCCAACGAGATCGGGGCAAGTTCCCGCAAAATTTGAGCGAATTGTTCTTCGCCGCGAGCGCTCAGGGGAAGATCGAGCGTTCCCTGGATCCGCTGTTGCTCGTCGAATTCGGTACAGCCGGGACGGATCAAAAGAATTTGGGACATGTCTTCCGTTATTTCACTCCGGATTCGCGGAAACCGCCGCGCCGCGGGCCGTCTGAAGCAAGCTCTCGATCGCTTCGCGGTAATCTGATGTGTCAAAAATTGCACTTCCGACGACGAATTGATTAGCTCCAGCCCGGGCCGCCAGGGGAATCGTTGTCGGATCAATTCCTCCGTCAATCGACAGCAATCGGTCATGGCCCACAAGCGCGCGAATCCGGGCTACCTTATCGAGCGCGACGGGCATGAATTTCTGGCCCCCGAACCCTGGCTCGACGCTCATTACCAAAATCAGATCGCAGTCGGATAAAAAGGGCAGTATGGCCTCAACGGGAGTGCCTGGATTCAGAGCCAGCCCGGCGCCGGCGCCTCGTTCACGAATTCGTTTCAGGAGCCGCGCCGGATCAGGAACAGCTTCGATATGTATTGTGAGTAGATTGCACCCGGCGTCGATAAAATCGTCGAGATACCGTTCCGGGTCGGAGATCATCAGATGTGCATCAAAGGGCAGGGGGGTGATCTTTCGCAAACTGCCGATGACGGCTGGCCCGTACGAAATATTGGGTACGAAGTGCCCATCCATCACATCGAGATGGAGCAACTTGGCTCCAGCCGACTCCAGCATTTCCACCTCGCGGTGAAGATTTGCGAAATCGCACTTGAGCATCGACGGCGCGATGAGCGGTGAAGTGCTCAACAGCCTGTGGGTAACGGCATGCCCGGACATCGAGATGCTTGATTGCCTTTAGTACAAACGTCTCGGTTGAGAAGCACCGAGAAAACGCTGTCGCCCATTGTGACGCGTTTTTGCCGGGACGTCCAGCCAAAACACAGCCTCCGTCCTCTCGACAAAGACAGATATCCGCGCAACTGAATGGCATATAATGATTTGCATATAATCGGCC
>JAYTRB010000650.1:0-2827 GCA_043746425.1 Planctomycetia bacterium | reverse complement strand
CGCTGTGCAAAATCTGATTCGGCCGCGCCGCCAAATTCAGAAGCCAAACTTTATACGACTCTCCCTTCCGTGTGACGCGAACGCCGACAGCCACACGATTCAGCGCCCGCCTGGCTTGCGAAGGTTGCGTCCACGCTTCAAATCCGGGGGTCGCCTATCTTTCAAAGGCAAGCGGGGGTATGCTCACCCGTGTCAGAACGAATCTGACAGCCGCAACGGATCAGGAACCCATGCGCGGGAATGCGTGGCCTTCCTTTCATCCTATCACTGTCGGCTCTATGTTCGATCCGCATTCTCTAGAGCGATTTGAGGCTCTCCCTGAGCCACGAGATTGGCTGGGCGTCGCTCTGGCAAACATCAGCGATGGCGTCATTACCGCAAATGCTGCTGGCCGGATTACGTATTTGAATCCCGTCGCGGAACGTCTGACTGCATGGACAAAGGCAGATGCGACTGGCCAATCGCTCGACACCGTCTTCCAGATCATCCACCAGACAACCCGTCTTACGGCCGAGAACCCCGCAGTTCGAGCCTTGCGGGAAGGAATCCTGGTCGGCCCCGCAGACCATTCCCTGCTGATTTCAAGAACCGGCGTCGAGTGCGCGATTGAAAACAGTGCCGTACCGATCCGTGGCGCGACGGGAGACGTTGTCGGAATCCTACTCGTCTTTCGCGACGTAACCGAACGGCGGGCTCAGAATCAGGCCATGCGCGACAGCCTTGTTTACGCCCAGAACATTATCGCGACGCTGGGCCAACCCTTCCTGGTGCTTGATAAGACGCTGCGCGTGCGAACGGCAAATCAGTCGTTCTATCGCGATTTTCAGGTTGCGTCTGAAGAGACCGAAGGCCGCTTCATTTACGACCTGGGAAATCGGCAATGGGACATCCCCCGTTTACGCGAATTACTGGAAGACGTTCTTCCCGACGACCATTCTCTGCAAGGGTTTGTGGTCGAGTGCGATTTTTCGACCATCGGTCGACGAACGGTACGGCTGAATGCTCGACGCGTTCTTCAGGAAGGGGGCCATTCCGAGTTGATTCTGCTGGCCATTGAAGACATCACCGATCGCCGCCGCGCCGACACCATGCTGTGCGATTCTGAACTTAGATACCGCCGGCTATTTGAAACGGCACAAGACGCCATTCTCATTGTCGACGCGCGCACAGGCGCGATTACCGATGCGAACCCTTTTGTGGCGCATCTGCTGGACTATTCGCGAGTCGAGCTGATTGGCAAAGCGCTATGGCAGATTGGCGTTTTCAAAGATCAAGCGGCAAGTCGCGCCGCGTTCGAAGAGCTACAGGCCAAGCGCAACATCCGTTATGACCATCTGCCGCTGCAGACGAAAGCCGGACGGCGCGTCGACGTCGAGTTTGTGAGCAACGTCTATGAGGTCGACCACACGTCAGTCATCCAGTGCAACATTCGAGATATTACCGAACGCATCTGTTTAGAGCGTCAGGTGGCAGAGCAGGCAGGCGCGCTGGCCGATCTGAATCGCCGAAAAGACGAATTCCTGGCGATGCTTTCACATGAACTCCGCAATCCCATTGCTCCCATTGCCAATGCCGTTCAACTTCTTCGCCTTCAGAAAGCGAACGAAAACGCAATTCAAGAACAGGCCCGCGCGATCATTGAGCGGCAGTTGGGGCAATTGTCGCATCTCGTGAATGACCTGCTTGAAGTTTCGCGCATTGTCACCGGAAGAGTTCGACTGCGACTGGAAGAGATCGTCATAGAGGGAGTCGTCAATCAGTCAGTCGAAGCAGTTCGTCCATTGATTGAGCAACGCCACCATCAACTTACCGTGTCGCTCCCGCCAGAACCGATCTGGCTGAACGCCGACGTGGTGCGGTTAGAACAAATCATCGTGAACCTGCTCAATAATGCTGCGAAATATACCGACGAACAGGGTCAGATCTGGCTGACGATAACCACCGAAGGAAACGAAATGGTGCTGCGCGTGCGTGACACGGGCGTTGGCATCACCCCCGAATTGCTTCCGCATATTTTTGAATTGTTTACACAGGGGCGGCGATCGCTTGATCGATCGCAAGGCGGCCTGGGAATCGGGTTGGCATTAGTCGACCGGCTTGTGGAAATGCATGAAGGAACGATTGAAGTTCACAGTATGCTGGGGCGGGGCAGCGAATTCATAGTGCGTCTCCCGATGCTGTCAACTCACCATTCACCGCCGGTTCCGCTCGGCAACGAGGCCGCGGAAACACTCGAACGCGCCTTGCGGGTGCTGGTCGTCGATGACAACGTCGATGCCGCCCGGAGTCTGGCGCTGCTTTTGAAGTTTTCGGGGCATTACACACGCGTCGCCCACTCGGGCGCTGCCGCACTGGAAGTAGCGCGTGTCTTCCAGCCGAATGTCGTGATTTTAGATATCGGATTGCCGGGAATGGACGGCCATGAAACCGCCCAGCGCATTCGGCGGCTACCCGGCCTCGATCATGTCGTGCTGATCGCCATGACGGGATATGGGCAGGAGACCGACCGCCAGCGCTCGAGAGACGCCGGGTTCGATCATCATCTGGTCAAGCCACCCGATATGCAGACTGTCCGCGAAATTCTGGCCGCAATTGAACCCGCTCAACTGCCGGTTGTGTGAATCGACGGCGGGCCGTTATGTCAAAGGGCCGTTAAGTCAAAAAACTCGCAGCTGATGAGCTGAGAGTTAAGAGTTAAAAAACTCACGGCCCACTCCAGTGCATAGTGCGGGCCAACGCCATACGGCTGGAGGGGCCGTGTCTCAAAGATCGACCAAGTTATCGGTCAACCGTGTTTTGTTGTTCGGCTGAGAAAGCAAGTAATCTA
>JAYTRB010000649.1:0-8617 GCA_043746425.1 Planctomycetia bacterium | reverse complement strand
AGCTCGGTCGGCAGCGTTTCGGCCGTGTCTTCGACAGGCCGGATCGGGCGCATCGGCTCACGCAGTTTTGCAGCCCACCCGCTGTCAGCGGGTGGGCGTTTTTCGAGGGCGCTTGCCGAGTCGACGTTGGAACGCCGCTGATAGGCCTTATTGAGCGCGCGATTGAGGATCGTCATGGAGCTCTCCGCTTTGCGATCTGTCGGATTCGTCATCAAGAATCGATCCACCGAGCCGGGCCCCCGCCCCCTTGGCCTGCCCGGCTGTTTCATAGATTGCAGATTGAACTGGGCTCTGTACCGGAAGGCTGTTGGGCCATTCACGAGGAGCGGCAGACTTCGGCCGTGAGGATTTACTGGCCGTAATGTCTGGGGGCACTTTGCGGCGAGCAACGGGCTGCTCACTCGTCGGAACCGTCTCGTCCATCGAATTCGGATATTCCATCTGATGAACGAGCTCGACGGCAAGCGCCACAACCGACAGGGCCGTCAATCCGACCGATGCGGCCCACAGCCGCTTGAAAAGCCTGCGGCGCCTGTCGCGGAGCTTTTCGATCATCTCGGTTACTTGCTGATGGCCTTCGCGAAATCGCCGTTCGCTCAATTTGGTGCGGGCGTCGGCAAGGTCTTCGGTCTTGGGGACGGCGCGCTTTCGGGGTTCATTCGGTCGCGCGGGCGCAGCCTTGGAGGGGGGTGCGACATCAGGCAACCTGAGAAGAATCCGCGGTTCCTGAGTAGTGTCATGCGCACCACGTCGGCCGCCTGAGGTTCGTTGTTCGACGGACATTCATATCTCCAAGCGAATCAACGAGTTCTGGAAAATAAATAACCGAGGAGTCGGCCGAATGTGCCGACTATCCTGTTGTATCGACCTGCGATGGCGCCGGCCTTGAGTTTTATACTGACTTTGCCGGTCATGCGGGATTTACCGCGTCGGCATGATGCGTATAATTCACAACGGCGATTTTCGTCTGGCGGAGGCACACTTGCTGGGAATGCACGCCTGTCATGAATCTGGCCGGGTTTCAGCATTCACCGATCAGCATACAACGAGTGGGTCGAAAGGAGTTGCTCCATGTCATTGCCTGCCTTCGTGTTGAAAAGATTGACTCAGCCAATGGCCGTCCTGGCAACAGTCATTGGATTCAGTTTATCGCTTGTTCGCATCGACGCGGCTGAAGGCGAGGGATCGCGGCCAATCGAGCAGAGCGTCAGGCGGCTCGATTCATCCGGGACGATTCATTCGCTGCAACCGATGGCGCGCGAGGACGCGCGGGTCTTCGTATTTCTTACCGGCGAGTGTCCCATCGCGAAGAGTTACCTGCCGGTACTCAACCGCTTGTCGAGCGAGTGGACCAGTCGCGAACCCGCTCGAGTGACGCTGCATGCAGTTTGGGCCGACCCCACGACGGCTCCCGCGAAAGTATCTGTGTTCGTTAAGGAGCACGAGATACTCTTTCCGGTGCTGCTCGATCGGGATGGCGAACTGGCGCGACGGTTCAAACCAACCCACGTGCCAGAAGCCTTTGTCCTCGATTCCGAAGGCCGCCTCGTCTATCGAGGCCGAATTGACGACACGTTTCCGGAATTGGGACGCCGACGTCTGCAATCCACCCAGAACAATCTGGCCGATGCCGTGGCTGCCGTCTTGGAAAGCAAACCTGTCGCCGTCGCCCAGACCGAACCGGTGGGCTGCGTTTTCGAGACGGCGCCTTCAGTCCGTAATGGAAGCGCGTCAGTGACCTACACGCGCGATATCGCACCCATTTTGTTTGCAAACTGCGTCATCTGCCATCGCGCCGGGGAAGTCGGACCATTCCCGCTCACGAGCTACGAAGACGCGGCCAAGCGTGCCCGGCAGATTGCGCGCGTCACCGGATGCCACCTCATGCCCCCCTGGATGCCGACAGAAACGCACGGCGAATTCGAGGAACAGCGGACATTAACCGACCAGCAGATCGAGACGCTCGCGACCTGGGCCACTGGCGACCGTGCTGAGGGAAACGCGGATGACATGCCCGCGGCCCCGCATTTTGTAGCGGGCTGGCGACTCGGTAATCCCGACCTCATCTTGGAAATGCCAGATGAATTTCAGATACCCGCCGATGGCCCCGACATCTATCAGAACTTCGTGATTCCTATCGACATTCCGAGCGACAAACTGGTCGCCGCTGTGGATTTCATCCCTGGGAATCCGACTGTCGTACATCATGCGCTGCTGTTTCTCGATGCCAGACACATTGGCCGCACGCTGGACGCGAAGACGCCTGAACCCGGGTATGGCCGATTCGGCGATCCCGGATTCCTGCCAACCGGATCAATCGGCGGCTGGTCGCTGGGCAAAACACCGCGCCGCTTGCCAGACGGCTTGGGGCGTTATCTGCAAAAGGGATCAGATCTGGTCATGCAGGTTCACTATCACCCCACCGGCAAGCGCGAAACCGACCGCTCGAAAGTGGGGGTGTACTTCGTGGAGCGGCCGAAGAACGTCGCCGCCGACATCTGGGCCTCGGCGTTTACCCATGACATTCCAGCCGGCGAGAAAAATTACCGGATGACGGCGTCGTATACGCTGCCGAAGGAGATGCTGATGCTGGGGGTCGTTCCGCACATGCATCTTCTGGGGCGCTCGATGCGCGCGGTCGCCAAATTGCCAGACGGTAGCGAGCGGCAACTGGTCGACATTCCACGATGGAATTTCAACTGGCAAGACGATTATCGGTTCGCGCGCCCGTTCAAACTGCCTCAGGGAACCCGGCTTGAAGTCGAGGCAGTTTACGACAATTCAGAAGACAACCCGCAAAACCCCAGCCACCCGCCTCAGCACGCCTACTGGGGAGAAGGGACGACCGACGAGATGCTGTACTGCTTCTTCTTCGTCGCCGCCGACAATCAACGCGAGCTGCTGCCCGTGCTCACAGATGTCATCACGCGTGAAGTCATCGGTAAGCGTCAGGCGAAACGGCTAAAGTAACGTTCACTTTCGTTCGGCGGCATGCAGTTCGATGGCGCGCAGAACCCGGAGCGGATGGTCGGTCTGGATCACGTCGATTCCCCAGGCGATGGCGGTGTCATATTGGTCGACTGTTTCGTTCCACCCCAGAGCGTCTGAAAAAACTTTGATCCCTGCCTGATGACAACGGGCGATTAACTCACGAGACAGTGCTGCCCACCGGGCGTCAACACCATAGGGTTTTTCGAGAGCCACGGTATCGAAATCGGCGGCCGACTTCAGCGGCGGCATTGTACGCACGCCGGGCTCGATGGCGCGCAGTTTCGCCAGATAATCGAGAGACTGGTAAACCACCGACCGGCCCAGAAGATTGCGTTCTCGAATGACGGCGACGAGGCTTTCGGGGGTAATGTCCTTGGCGTCAAGATAGACGCCGGCGTTCTCTCCCAACGCCGCCAAGCCCTCTTCCAAGGTCGGCACGGGCGTTCCTGCAAAGGCTTTGCCGAACCACTTTCCGGCATCCAACCGGGTCAGCATCTGGGCGGTCATTTGTGCGACGTCGCCGCTGCAACCGGTGGTGCGATTGACCGTTCCATCGTGCATTAAAATGAAGCGGCCGTCGCGCGTCGTGCGAATGTCAATCTCGACGTAAGAAGCGCCCAGGGCCGCGGCCATGCGAATGGCGGGTAACGTGTTCTCGGGCGTATATCGGTTGCTGCCGCGGTGGTAAGCGATCTCGACAGGAAACCTCTTGATTCGGCGTCGAACCTCGCTAAAGCGTACTGCCGCTGGTTCATCCGTTTGCAGCCAGTCGACGCCAGCTTCAATCATTGCCTCCCACGTGTGGGAATTGTCCCATTTCGTCCCGAGCACGTTGGCCTGTACCTTGATTCCAACGGCATGAAAACGCCGGCACCATTCGGCCGTCACCTCGGCGGCCTCGATTTCGACAGCTGCCGGATTGACGTCCTTTATGAACGTTTCAAATTTCATTGTCTTCGGCTGAAACCTGGCCATCGTGGCAATCGCGTTCTTCCCTGCGGCTCGGATTTTCGCCAGCCGGGCCGGGACGTCGTACACGATTACCTGCGATTCCATTTCGTTCGCCAGGATTTCTGTTGCCAGCAGATCGGGGTCGATTCGATGGCAGTTGAGGCGCAGATTCAGCTTGCCTTTCGCCGCCTGTAGAAGTTGTTCGAGAGTGAGCGGCGAAATCGCCTTGAACCGCGGGGCCGACCACGAGCCAGCGTCGAGTTTGACAAAGTCGGCCAGAGTGATGTCGGCGACTGGGCCCGTTCCATCGGTCGTGCGGTCGAGTGTATCGTCATGCAGAATGACGTGTCTGCCATCTTTCGTGAGGCGCACGTCGACGTCAGCCCACTCAATGAAATCTACCGCGCAGGCAAGAACTGCCGCGGCCGTGTTTTCGGGCGCGACTGGCTGAATTCCCCGGTGAGCCATGACCTGCACGCCTCGTGGCGGAAAAACGGGTTCAAAGAATCGGAATGGGGTTTGGGCGACAGCCGGGCCGGCGGCAACCATCACGCATGCCGCGGCGACGATACGGGTGGTCATTGGCGCAACTCCCTGTCTGGCCGGTTATGCCTCAACCTCTTCTTGCAATTTGCACCAGCGTTCTTCGGCATCGGCCAGTTGTTTGGCCAGCGCGACGACTTCGTTGTGCAGCCGCAGCGCTTCAGCGGGATCGGTCGCTTTCAGCAACTGATCTTGGGCACTCCGTTTTTGCTCATCGAATCTGGCAATCGTTTTTTCGACCGTCGAAATCTCTTTGCGAATCTCGCGGTCGGTTCGCTTTGCCTGTTTTGAAGTTGGCTTGAGCGGGCTGGTCATGGCGGGGGGAACTTTCGCCAGCCGCAAGTCACGCTCGCGCTCGCCGTCGTCGATTTCTTTGTTGATAGCGTACAGATACGCGTCGTATTGGCCACGGTAATTCGTGACGCGGCCATCTCGGACTTCGATGATGCACGTCGCGACGCGTTTCATAAAATGCCGGTCGTGACTGGTAAAAATTACTGTGCCTTTGTAATCGAGCAGCGCCTCGGCGAGCGCTTCGACCGTATCGACGTCAAGATGGTTCCCCGGTTCGTCGAGCACCAGCACGTTGTATTGGCTCAGCAAAAGACCCGCCAGGCAAAGCCGGGCACGTTCTCCTCCCGACAGAACGGAAACTCGTTTTTCAATACTGTCGCCACGAAAGAGCATGGCCCCGGCCGCCGCGAGAATCTCTTGTTCCTTGGTTCCCCGGGCTGCCGTTGAATCGAGATACTCGAATACCGTCTGTTTCTCGGGGAGGCTGGTATAGACGTGCTGGGCGTAGATTCCGATATGGCAGCCGAACCCCCAGCGCACCTCGCCGGCGAGCGGCTTAAGCGAATCGACGATCGTCCGCAGGAAGGTGGTTTTTCCCTGGCCGTTGTCGCCCACGATCGCGGCGCGCCAACCGTGGTCGATCTCAAGATCGATATTGGCGGCGATCTGCCGCTCGGGGTAACCGATGGCCACGTCTTTGCAGCGCAGGGCCGGCCCCTGGCGGGGTTCGACGCGCGGGGCACGAACGCGTGCCGTGGGGTCGTCCGCCTCAATCTCGACCAGTTCGAGCCGATCGAGCTGCTTGCTCTTTGATTTGGCTCGGGTGGCAGTACTGGCGCGAGCCTTGTTTCGGGCGATGAAGTCTTCGAGATGCCGACGTTTGGCAAGTACGGCGGCGTTCGAGCGTTCGTCGTGCTCGCGCCGGTCGCGCTGGTATTCGAGAAAGGCGTCGATTTTTCCGGGATACATCGTGAGTCTGCCACGCGTCAGGTCGAGAGTATGATCGCAGGTGGCACCCAGAAAGGCCCGGTCGTGCGAGACAATGAGGCAAGCCTCTTTGTAACTTCGCAGGAAGTGCTCAAGCAGAATCTGCGTTCGCAGGTCGAGGAAGTTCGTGGGCTCGTCGAGCAACAGAAGATTGGGTTCGTGGAGCAAGAGGGCCGCCAGCTTGACGCGCGTCTGCCACCCCCCCGAGAGCTTCGCGAGAGGACCGTCGAGGTAGGCCCCCTTGAGCTCGAACTGGCCGGCGACCTCGCCGCATTTCCATTCGGGCTGGCCACTGTCGCGGATGAGAAACTCCTGGGCCGTTTCACCCGGCAGGAAGGGGTCGTGCTGCCGCAGATAACCCAGCCGCAGTTTGGGATGACGGACAATCTCTCCCCGATCGAGTTCTTCTTCACCGAGAAGACAACGTAAGAGCGTACTCTTGCCGGCCCCGTTTCGTCCGACGAAGCCCACTTTGACGTCGTCAGTAAACGTCGCTTCGGCGCCGTCGAGCAACACCTGAGCGCCATAACTCTTCTCAGCATTCTTAATTTGAAGCAACGCAGCCATCAGGGAGGAAACCTTGGGGTAAATCGGTATCGGAAGGTGGACACAGTATCCAGCAATCGAGTTTAGGACGGGAGACGCGAATCGGGAAGCCCGGAAGACCGAGAAAGAGAGCCCAGGTATGATTCACGTCTTGCCCAAGCCGGGCCTCCACATTCATTTTTCCTATCCTGGGGCAGACGCCCGCGGCTATTGACTGACGCCACGGGCGGGGCTGAAAGAGAGACTGCAAAATCGGACGCTGCGAAGGCCCGACGCCGAACGCATGCCAAGCCACAAAATCAGACGCTTGCGACGTCATCCAGAAGAGCCCGTTTGTATGGGCGATTCGCCATGCGTCGCGGCAGCTCCCCGGTCGGCCAGCCATTGAATCACATAGAAGAAGACCGGCGTCAGAAAGATGCCGAAGAGCGTAACGCCCAGCATGCCGGCGAAAACGGCCGTTCCCAGCGTGCGACGCATTTCGGCCCCGGCCCCCTCGCCGATTACGAGTGGCACGACGCCGAAAATGAAGGCAAACGAGGTCATGATGATGGGCCGCAGCCGCAACTTGCAGGCGTCAAGCGTCGCCTGAAAGCGGTCGACCCCTGCCTCGTGACGCGAACGGGCAAACTCGACGATCAGAATCGCATTCTTGCAGGCCAGCCCCACCAGCACCACAAATCCGATCTGTGTGAAAATGTTGATGTCCATGTGGGCGAAAATCACCCCGGCGATCGAGCACAACAGGCACATTGGAACGACCAGAATCACCGCCAGGGGCAGCGACCAGCTCTCGTACTGCGCCGCCAGCACTAGAAAGACAAGTACGACTGCCAGAATAAAAGCGTACGTGGCCGTATTGCCGGCTTTCAATTGCAGAAGCGCCAATTCCGTCCATTCGGGGCGCATCGACGGCCCCAGGTGTTTCTGCGAGATCTGTTCGAGCAGTTCGATGGCGGTTCCCGAACTCGTATCGGTACCGGCGTTTGAATTGATGAGGGCTGCAGGATAAAGATTATAGCGGTTGAGCATCACCGGCCCGCTGATCTCGCGAATGCTGGCAATGGCAGCCAGCGGAACCATGTGCCCGTCGCTATTGCGGATCTTGAGCCGCTTCAGATCGTCGGCCTGCATGCGGAACTTGGCGGCAGCCTGTACGTTGACCTGCCAGGTGCGGCCGAAACGGTTGAAATCGTTAACGTACATCGAACCGAAATAGACCTGCAACGTGCTGAACACCTCTCCCATGGAGACTCCCATCGACTTGGCCTCGGTGCGATCGATGTCGAGATACAGCCAGGGGGTATCGGCGCGGAAGCTGGTGAATGTGCCCGACAGACCCGGCGTCGCGTTCCCTTCGTCGACAATCTTCTGGGCCACAACCTGCAGGGCGCTCAGACTGCTGTCTCCGCGGTCTTCAATCACGATCTTGAAGCCCCCGGCCGTTCCCAGGCCGTCGACTGGAGGTGCGCCCAGAACATTGACGACCCCCTCCTGCACGACCTCGTCGAACTGTGATTTGAGCCCGGCAGCGATCGCATCGCCCGAGAGTCGCCGCGCAGATCGACTGTGAAAATCCTCTAGCATGAGGTACATCGTGCCGAAATTGGCGGCGTTGGCGCTCATTAGAATTGATTGGCCGGCGATGGCGACGGTGTGCTCGACGCCAGGAGCGCGGCGGGCGATTTCTTCAATCTGCTGCATCACCTGGGTCGTTCGGTCGAGCGACGCTGAGTCGGGAAGCCGCACCTCAACCAGCAGGTACCCCTTGTCCTGTGCGGGAATAAACCCGGTGGGCGTGTTGCTGAACAGTCCGTAGGCGCCGTAGAGCAAACCGCCGTAGATGAGGAGCACAACGACACTCGCCCTGAGCAAGTAGCCGACCGAACCGACATACGCGGTGGTCACCGCCGCGAAGACGCGGTTAAAAGCGCGGAAGAACCAGCCCAGAAGGCGATTGACAGAGCGGCTGGCCAGCCAGCCGACGAGGATGCCGACTAGCGCCGCCCCCCAGGGAACGAGCGACCCGGCCGCCGGAGTAAGATTGGGGAACCATTGCGAAAGCTGCCATAGAATCGCGCCAGAAAGCAGCGAGTATCCCGCCCAGCCGAAGGCCAGCACCAGCCCCAAACGCGGAATTGCTTCGCCCCGGCCATGCGTCTTTGGCTTCAAGAGCAGCACTGCCAGGGCCGGGCTTAGAGTCAGCGAATTGAAGGCCGAGATTACGGTCGAAATGGCGATCGTCAACGCGAACTGCCTGAAGAACTGTCCCACGATTCCCGAGATGAAGGCACAGGGAATAAAG
>JAYTRB010000648.1:0-4040 GCA_043746425.1 Planctomycetia bacterium | reverse complement strand
ACGTTCGACGCATGAGATTCGCGATTTGCCGAACATTAATGGTCGAACCGGTGTCTGGTCGAACCGGCGTGGGGGCGAGAGCGGGCCGTTACTGGCGGCCCTCCGTCGAGCAGAAGCAGGAAACGAAAGAATCGAGAGATTGACAACAATGAATTTCAATGAGCTGAGAGTGTACGTCCTGGAAGTTTTGCAGGGCACTGGTTTGTCTCCGGGGCTGATCCTGGCCGGCATTGGGTTGGCCCTTATTCTGGGAATCGCTGTCGAGCAATCGCGCGTTCGCGCGGCGCGACGATTGCAGGCCGCAGCTGCGGCTTACGCGGCGCGAGAAATCTCGCACGATCGCGAGAAGGCTGGCGCAAGTCTAAATGCCGCAGGCTCTCCCGCCTGAAGGGCAGTACATGCCACGCAGGTTTGCGGTTTAGCAGATGGTGCAAGCGGCGAACGAATGAAGCTCACTTCAAGATCGAACGACTGAAGTCCCCAGTCAACCATCATTATGATGAATTACCTCAAGAGTTTTTTCGCTGCGGAGCTTCATTCATGATCGCCAAAATGCGTTCGGCAGGCAGGTGGTTGCCGACTCTGATTCTGGGGTGCGCGGCGATCGCGGGGTGCGGTAAGCCGCAGGGGCCGGGCGGTCCGCCGCCTACCGGCACGCCAGAGGTCGACGTCAGTTTGCCCATTACGCGGACGGTGGCCGACTATGAGCTCTTTCCTGGTCGAATTGTGGCCGTCAACTCGGTTGAAATCCGCGCGCGGGTCACCGGTTATCTTGAAAAGGTGCACTTCCGGGAAGGGGCCGATGTCACGAAGGGAGACCTTCTGTTTGAGATTGATTCGCGGCCGTATGACGCTGAGCTGGCTCGCAGCGAGGGGGCCGTACTTCAAAGCCAGGGGCGCGTCGACCGGCTTGAGGGAGATTACGAGCGGGCCCGAGGGCTGCTGGCCAAAGGGGCAATGAGTGCCGAGGAGGTCGCCCGAATAACTGGCGACCGTACCGAGGCCCAGGGCCAGTTGATGGTGAACAAGGCGGCTCGTGACCTGGCCCGGCTCAATCTGAGCTTTACGAAAGTCAAGGCGCCGCTCAGCGGCCGGATCAGCATGCGGTCAATCGACCCTGGCAACCTTGTCAAAGCAGATGACACTTCGGTGACCTCGATCGTCTCGCTTGACCCCGTCTATGCGTATTTCGACCTCGATGAGCGGTCACTGTTGAAGTTGAAGCGATTGATCCGCGAGAAGAAAATCGAGTGGTCGATGGACTCTGGCATTCCCGTCTATCTGGGCCTGGCCGACGAAAAAGGATTCCCCCATGAGGGGACGATCAATTTCGCCGACAACCGCGTCGATGCCGACACCGGCACCTGGCGGCTGCGCGGGCGGTTCGACAATAAAGACCAGGCCCTCTCACCGGGTGTCTTTGTCCGTGTTCAATTGCCGATCGGTAATTCCTACCAGGCAACCCTGGTCGCCGAAGAAGCCTTGGGAACCGATCAGGGGCAGAAGTTCATTTACGTGGTCGACGATACGAACCATATCGACTATCGCAAGATCAAGGTCGGCCGGCTGCACGACGGCATGCGCGTCATCGAGAGCGGAGTAACGACGGGAGAGCAGGTCGTCGTCAGCGGATTGCAGCGGGTGCGCAAGGGAATCGAGGTGAAGGCCACGGTGGTTCCCATGCCCGAGCCACATCACAGTGACGAAGAGGGGATCAAATAGCAGGTCGAGGCGGTTAATCACTTTATTAAAGCGAATTACGGCAAGAACATTCTCAAATTCAGCCGTGCCGATGAGCACAGCTCCCCTGCCATTTAGCACGGCTTTCGCCCCATGCTCTCGCGGTTCTTCATCGATCGCCCGATCTTCGCTGCGGTGTTGTCGATCGTCATTACGCTGGCCGGGGCCATTTCGGTCTTCACGCTGCCGCTGGCGCAATTCCCGCGGATCACTCCACCGACGGTGCAGGTGTCGTGCAACTACCCCGGCGCCAGTGCGAAAGAGGTTGCCGATTCGGTGGCCGCACCGATTGAACAGCAAGTCAACGGCGTCGAGGGAATCATGTACATGTCGTCGCAATGTGCGAACGACGGAAGCTACAGCCTGACTGTGACTTTCCAGCAGGGAATCGACGTCGACATGGCCCAGGTGCTGGTGCAGAATCGCGTCAACCTGGCCATTCCCCTTCTCCCCGAGGTCATTCGGCAGACCGGCGTGACAACCCGCAAGCAATCGCCCGACATCCTGATGGGCCTTGCCGTTTACTCTCCGGATGCGCGCTACGACCAGCTCTATCTCAGTAACTTCGCCCTGATGCAGCTGAAAGACGAATTGGCGCGTGTGCCGGGAGTCGGCAACGTATTTTTGTTCGGCCAGCGCGATTACAGCATGCGAATCTGGGTCGACCCGGCGCGGCTGTCGAGCCGCGGGCTGTCGGCCACCGATGTCGTGCGGGCGGTTCGCGAGCAGAACGCGCAGGTCGCCGTCGGTGCGGTCGGGCAGGAACCAATGCTGGCCGGGCAGCCATCGCAGATCACTCTGAGCACGCTGGGGCGTCTGGTCGACGTCGAGCAGTTTGAAAACATTGTCTTGAAATCGGGCCGCGAAGGCCGACTCACGCAGATCAAAGATATCGGGCGGGTCGAGTTGGGGGCCAAGAATGAAGACGTCCGGGTTCGCATCGACGGCAAAGACACGGTGTTTTTAGCGATTTTCCAGACTCCCGACGCGAACGCACTCGATTTGCGGCAGCGTATTCTCGCGAAGATGGACGACCTCAAAGAGGCGTTTCCCGAAGGCATCACCTACGACATCGGGTTCGATACCACCCCCTACACGCGAGAATCGATCAACGAAGTCGTGAAGACGCTGAGGGATGCGATCGTGCTGGTGGCGGTGGTCGTTCTGCTGTTCCTGCAGAACTGGCGCTCGGCGATCATTCCGCTGGTGGCCGTTCCCGTCGCCATCGTGGGCACCTTCGCTGTGATGGCGGTGATGGGCTTCAGCCTTAACAATCTGACGCTGTTCGGCCTGGTGCTGGCGATCGGCATCGTGGTCGATGATGCGATTGTTGTGGTCGAGGCGGTCGAGCATCATATTGAGCACGGGCAGTCCCCGCGCGACGCGACAATCGCCGCCATGCGGCAAGTGTCGGGTCCGGTGATCGCCGTGGGGCTCGTTTTAAGCGCCGTTTTTGTCCCCTGTACGTTTATCAGCGGCATCACGGGGCAGTTCTTCAGGCAATTCGCCATGACGATTGCCGTCTCGACAATCATTTCGGCGTTCAATTCGCTCACATTAAGCCCGGCCCTGACAGCCGTGTTGCTGCGGGCGCGCGACAAAAAGGCGGCGCCGCCGCTACCGCGTCTGGCGTTCGTCGTTACCGGCGGCTGGCTGGGTTGGGAATTACTGACTCCCGAGCTCAACCGCGGGGTGCAGCACTTATCTGGCGGCGCGATGCGTCTCATGCAAGCGGCGCCATTCTGGGGCGTTTCTGCGGCAGCGGTACTGGCCGGCGCAAGCGCGGGCTTTTTCGTCAGCCCGCCATTGAACTGGCTGCTGGGGCGGTTCTTCCGCGGCTTCAATGGGGTCTTCTCGAGGGCCACCCACATGTACGTACGGGTGGTAGCAGGGCTGTTGCGGGTCTGCGCTGTGGTACTCTTGGTTTATGGCGGTCTGGTGGGGCTGACGTGGTGGCAGTTCAACCACACACCCCGCGGGTTCATTCCCTCGCAGGACATGGGTTATCTGCTGGTGAATGTGCAACTTCCCGATTCAGCTTCAATCGAACGTACCGACAAGGTCATGCGTCAAATTGAAGAGATCGGGCTGGCTACTCCGGGCATCAAGCACGTCTCTGGAATCGCTGGCCAGTCGTTTGTGCTCAATGCCGCCGGTTCCAATTTCGGATCGCTCTTCGTCAATTTCAATGACTACGCACAGCGCCGCACGCCCGATTTGTCGAGTGACGCGATTGCCAATAAATTGCGGATGGAGTTCGGCCGGGAGATCAAGGATGCGCAGGTTGCGGTTTTCGGACC
>JAYTRB010000647.1:0-10893 GCA_043746425.1 Planctomycetia bacterium | reverse complement strand
GCT
This sequence comes from Planctomycetia bacterium, assembly GCA_043746425.1. GTDB lineage: Bacteria > Planctomycetota > Planctomycetia > Planctomycetales > Planctomycetaceae > JACQFH01. The sequence goes on along the minus strand of JAYTRB010000647.1, from coordinate 10,890 downwards.
TCATCGAGGCTGCACGACGCGCTCGAAAAAATGCCGGGGATCAACTTGTATTTGATCGACGTCGGAGTCACGGCGCCGACCAATGTGGCTGTTTCTGAGCTTTCACTTTCGGAGCAGACGTTGCCCCTGGGGAGCCCGCTCGATTTGCGGGCCGTGGTGACAGCGACGGGAGGCGAAGCGGTCGAGCGCGTCGTCGAACTGCACGTCGAGAACCAGGCCGGAAATCTCGTCAAACGAGAACAGCAGTCGGTGAAGATCGAGCCTGGAACGGCGGGAACGGCGGTTTTTTCGTTTCGGCCGCCTGCCGGAGGGATGGTGCAGGGAGAAGTTCGGCTGGTTTCGAGCGATCCGCTGGCATTTGACGACGTGCGGTATTTTTCGGCATACGTTCAACTGCCAGCCGAAGTTCTCGTCGTAACCGACGCCAAGGCCGACTCTCGATTTCTCGTCGACGCTCTGGCCAATCCCGAAGCCGTCGCTCAAGGCGAGGCGCGGTACCGCTGCAAGACGATTTTTGCACGGGAACTGGGGACGACCGACCTCACGCGGTTTGCGGTGGTGTGCCTGGTCAACGTCAGGGAGCCACAGGCGGCCGGCTGGAAGAAGCTCGAAGAGTTCGCGGCGCAGGGAGGGGGGGTGGCAATCTTCCTGGGAGATCGAGTGAAAGATGTCGAGTACCAGTCGGCGACAGCCCGCAAAGTCATTCCCGGCGACATCCTGGCCGAACTCAGTTTCATTCCGCCCGAGTTTTTTGATCTGCGCGATCTGACTCACCCGGTTCTCAAAAAATTCGCCGACTGGGGGGCCACCGTGCTGACGTCCGTCGAGATTCACCGGTATTGGAGCGTCAACGCCGACGAGGGGGCCGGAGTCGTCGCCCGCTATACCGATCATCGCCACAAGCCGGCGTTTATCGAGAAGTCTCTAGGCAAGGGGCGCGTCTTGCTGTTCACCACCTCGATCGACCGCCGCTGGAACGATCTTCCAGCGGCCGATAATTGGGGTTTTGTGGTACTGGCCGACCAGTTGATGCAGTACTTGTCGCGCTCATCGCAGGCGGTTTACAACTCTATTGCAGGCCAAGACGTGCTGTTGCCGATTGATCCGTCGCAACGGATTCCGGGGTATCTGCTGCGTAAGCCGGGTTTGCAGCAATTGCCGCACGAGATTCCCCCCGGAACGACAAATCTGCATGTGCCCGAGGCCGACCAACTCGGCAATTATCGCGTGCTGGGGGTCGAAAACGAGGCCCGGTTTGAACGGGGATTCAGCATCAATGCCGACCCGGCCGAAAGCGTGCTCGACCGGCTCACTCCAGACGAACTCAATCTGCACCTGCTGCCCGATCGTTACAGCATTGCCCGCGACGTCGAGAATTTGCAGCGAAATGTGAAAACCGGCCGCTTGGGCCGCGAAGCGTTCCCGATGATTATTCTGGTGCTCTGGCTGGTATTTGTCGGCGAACACCTGATCGCCAACCGCTTCTATGATGCCCAGAAGAAGCCCGAAGACGAAGGGCAGAAGAAAGCGGCCTAGTGAAAACGTAGGCCGTAAGGGCCGTTTGGGCAGAGGAGACTTTGCAGACAGCGAGTGGTTTCAGGAAACGATATGCTGGAGCGAGCAGCGCGCGCCGTTGCCCGCCGCGGCTCTTTCGACTTGTTATTCTGCTGCACCATCATCGAATTCGGCCGGTCCCCCGGTGTCGTCGGGCTCGCTGTCGGCCCTGATTCTCGGGCTCTTGGCCTTCGCGACTTTGCGGAAAACGGCGACAACGTCATCGATCGGAACGACAAACAGCAGGTTGTCGGATTCAAAATCGACTGGAATCGCGTTCTTGGGATGAAACAAAACCTTATCGTATTTTCGGACGGGAAAATCGAGATCGCGCTCGATCTGCGCACTGACTTCGACAATGCGGCCCGTGATCGTGGGGATCTCGGCCTTGTCGGGAAGCACGATGCCCCCCCGCGTCTTCTGACGGCTTTCATCTTTGCGGATCAGGATCCGTTTGCCCAATGGTTCGACGAATTCATTCACGATTCTCTCCTCATTGAGCCTGCACTGCGAACATGAAAATAGAACACGGTACGCTCGGATTGACTCAAATGCTGTTGGTACTCTTATTATAGGCGCGAACCCTGATCGGCGGGAATGGGGGATTCTCGCAGGGTGGGCTCATCCCGGGTCGCCGAGGTGCCCGGGTCGCCGAGGTGCCAGCCTTGGAAGCCATTTGTCAATTCATCTGCCGAATCGGCGTGTATGCCACGCCTTTGAACTTGTGTTGCAAAGACTGTGCCCCATCGGGGCAATGTTCGGTCGGGCGATTTCAAAAAACAGTCAGCAACAGGAGTTGAGCCGAGCGGATCAGCCACGGACGTTCATCGGATTTGACGACGCCGCGCTCGATGATCTGGGACGTTTTCGCATGCACGTTCGTCACCGTGAAACGCTGTAACTGTGTCAGGCGTGACTTGCCAGATGCCTTTTCGGCGTCGTCGTCGGTTTTCAGCAGCAGACCGGTAATCCGGTGGAGCGTGCGGACTTCGTCGAGTTCGTATGCGGGTTCATCGATCCAGACCGGCGCCCGATCGGCGTTGGCGACCGAGCAGCAAACGCCAGCGATCAAATTCGATACATTCGCCGCACGCTCATAATCGACACGGTCGGCCGTATCGCGCGGGGTATGGTAATCTGCATGCTCGCCTCCTGAGAAGAACAGGAAGGGCACCTTCTCGGAACGGAAGGGCCCGTAGTCGCTGCGTGTTCCGATCAGGTCGATTCCGAGATGGGCGACTTCGAGTTCTGGTGGAACCGCGATCGAATTCACGAACGGCTTAAGACCATCGGCATGTTCGCTTCCAAGAACAAAAATGGTCTTCATCGGTAAATCGCCCAGGGTTCTGCCAATCATTTCGGCGGTGATAAAAAGTTTCACCTTTGCGAGGGGGATGGGCGAATGCGCGACGAACCAGCGCGAGCCCCAAAGCATCTTCTCTTCGAGATCGCAACTCAAAAAGACCACGCTGCGGCGGGGTTTTGTTTCGGAACGCACGAACTGGCGGGCGACCTCGAGCATCATGGCCACACTGCCGGCGTTGTCGTCGGCGCCTGGGTAGATTTTCCCGTCCGCAACCCCCAGATGGTCGTAATGGGCACTGAGAATGATGAACTCGTCGCGCAATACGGGGTCGCTGCCGGGCAGCCATGCGCCGATATTTCTGCCGAGGAGCGTTCGTTTGCCTTTTGCGTCGCGCGGCCCGGGAATCGATTGTACAAATCCAGATTCGCCGAACAGCGGCTCCAGTTGCAGTTCCTTCAATTTCGTCTCGATGTAGTCGAGAGCGAGCTGCTTTCCCCGGACAGTTCCGCGGCCTTCCAGATTCGGGCTGGCGAGATATTCAACATGAGCCCGCACTGCCCCTGCCGAGATGTCATGGGCCAGTCGCGGAAACGGTGAATTTTTCTGAGGGGAATCGTCGCCTCGAAGGGAATTGTTCACCAGCATTCCTAAGAACAAAGGAACGGCAGCCGCGAGAATTCGGGAAAGAAGCATGAAGAGAGGGCGCCTGTTTCGTGTCGGAGTTTGTGCCGATGACCGGCGATACTCAGTTTGGGTGTTCTCATCGCGGAGGCTACATATCGGGCGAAATTGACGCAAGGTCGTTCGTCGGCCAAGCGGCGATCGCGGTCGGCGTGCCTGTGGGCTCGAAAGAAGGCAAATCAGCCGCGCAGGGTGCATTTTGTCGTTGCGACTGGCGGGGAAGAAATTCTGCGACGTGCGTCAGATCCGTTTGCCGTCGCCGGTCAAACGCAAAGAAGTCGGTCTCGCGATTACGCCTGAAGGGGAGTCGATGGGGCAATGGCAGTTCAATCGCAAATGATTTTGGAGGCTTGACTTAGGTTGATATTTCTTGGCGGCCGCAGCCCGGTTGCGGCGACTGCCTGGAGGGATTGTGCCCAGCTTTCCAGATATTCCTGTTGTGACGGTTGCAACTGCGCCGATGATTACTCAAGAAGCGACTGTTTCGACCGGGGACCGCACCCGCTCGTAAGCCAAACAGCATTCGACCCGATTTCAGGTTTCAAATAAGGGGGGAGACGCGTCATGGTCCGCAGAACCATTCTGGGAGGCCTTCTGTTTCTGTCCGTTCTGGCCGTTGCCTTGACCGGAGCCGGTACCCCGGCCCGAGCCGCGGGGATTGGACAGCCGTACGACTGGGGGCGTTTCTACTACTACCCATACGTTTATTACCCGCACAACTTCAGTGCTCCGGTGCAATACGACAACTTGTATTACCGATATCCGAAAGAGCGCCAGATTCCGGTTTACAACACGCAGTGGCACAATTTCTACCCGAGTCCGCACCCGTATTACCGCGGGCACCATTTCATCCTGGATGTGTTTTAAGCGCGATATATGGCGTGGCGTTTATCCCCGAGACCCGGTTTCCTGACGGAGCCGGGTCTTGCCGTTTTTGGTAAGCTTGCCGAGTGTGGTAGAATCGTGATTGGCGATGGCCGTCAACGACCCGGCGTTGAAATGCGGCAGCGTTCTCTCCGATTCCGCATCATCAGCGGCAACGTTACTTGTGGCAGATTGCCCAGACCGATCGACTCGAACGTTTCATGTCTACCGAGAAATCCCCGGCAATCGTCATCCGGCAGGCCGATTTCAGCGAATCGAGCCGGGTCGTCACATTGTTTACGCGCGAATTCGGCAAGGTGGCGGTGGTGGCCAAAGGGGTCAAACGGCTCAAAGGGCCGTTCGAGGCTGCTCTTGACCTGCTCTCCGTTTGTGAGGTAGTGTTCATCCGCAAATCCTCAGGCGGCCTCGATATTCTCACCGAAGCCAAATTACAGACACGGTTTAAGCCACGGCCGGGCGACCTTGGCAGCCTCTATGGCGGATACTACATCGCCGAACTGCTGGATGCCCTCAGCGAAGAATACGATCCTCATTCCCTCCTGTTTGACGAAGCCGTACTGGCGTTGGAACGCCTTACCGGCGACATTCCTCTCGACGTTTCCATCCTCCGTTTTGAATTAGTCATCCTGCGTGAAATCGGTCAGCTTCCAGCTTTCGACGTCTGTCTATCTTGCGCCGAACCGGTTGGGCCGGGTGGCCAATACGGTTTTCAGGCCTCACTCGGAGGGCTGCTCTGCCAGCATTGTTTTGGAGAAGAATCTCCGCGTCATTTAATTACTCCGGGCGCTGCCGCCGCGCTGCGTCATCTGGCGGGAGAATCGCCCGCCGCGATTCGAAATCTCTCGGTCTCCCCATCTCAAATGCGTGAAATGCGTACCGCGATCAATTCGTCGATCGCTCACACTCTGGGCCGCCGGCCCAAAACACTCCGCTATCTTCCCTTCTGATACGTTCCCGGCCTCGCCCCTATTCATGAATCCTTTGAGCGTCGCCTTACTTGCGCTCTGCCTTCGTTCGCCTTTTGGGCGCCGGGCGGCATTCGGCATTGCCACAGCCGGCGCCGGGTCGCCGATTTCCGAAAGTGGGACGAACTTGGCCGCCGGGGACTTGAATCGGCTTCGTTTTATGATGATTCTGGCCGTGACGGTTGGCTGCGGCTTCGCGTCCGGGTGCAAATCGGCCGTTGACGATGTGAGCATCAAGGATGTGTATGGCCCCGCCGGAAGGCACGCGAAAAACATCGTCGATCAGGCGAAAGTCGAAGCCAGTGATGTGCCGCCCGCGGGACTCGACGAATTCAATGCCGCGCGCAAGCTCTACGAAGAGCAGAAATATGCAGAAGCCCGCAAGGCGCTGCATCAGATCGTAAAGAAATACAAGAAGAAGAAAGAGCCGATCGTCGAGGATGCCTTGTTCTATCGGGCCGAATGTGACTTCCAACTGCAGAACCTGGCCGACGCTCAAGACGGGTACGACGAATTGATGAAAGAGTATCCGTCGACGAAATACCTCGAACAGTCGGTGCGGCGACTCTTCGCAATCGCCCGGTATTGGTTGAACATGCCCAAGCCGGCATCGGAAATCGAGCTGACGAGCTTTGAAGAAGAACTGGGCGAAGAACGGCTCAAGGACGTTCCCGACGCGACGATTCCGTGGCAATTCCCGCTGACTCCCAATTTTACCGACAAATCGCGGCCGATGTTCGACACGGCGGGCCGGGCCCGCCAGGCGCTCAATTCAATCTCGATTCATGACATCGAAGGCCCATTGGCCGACGACGCATTGATGATGCTGGCGACGTGGCACCTGCGCCGCAAAGACTATCGTGAGGCCGATCACTTTTTCAGTATGATTCGCAGTCATCACCAGAAAAGTGAATACGCCGAGGCGGCCTACGTGCTGGGGGCGCACGCGAGCCTCATGTCGTACCAGGGGGCCGACTACGACAGTCACCAGCTCGACGAAGCCAAGAAGCTGGCGCAACAGGCTGTCCGCCTGTACCCGGCCAGCAAGCAGCGGCCAAAACTCGAGCACGACCTGAAAAAAATCGAAGCTGAGGGCGCCGAACGAGCGTGGAAGCGGGTCGAGTACCACTTGAAGCGCAACGAAAAGATCTCGGTCGCTGTCTATGGCGAGACAATCATGGAGAAGTACCCTGAGTCGCCACGGGCTGCTGAGGCGCGCGCACTGCTGTTGAAGCTGGGGCCGCAATATCAGGCTGGCCTGCTGACGACCCCGCTGTTCAAGAAGGATCCCGGGCAGTCCAGCGAACGGGAAGCCGAGTACGACGAGCACGAAGAGCCGGCGCGGCTGCACGTTTCGGACGAAGACGGCCAACCCATTTCGGATGCGAAGTAGGGAATTCCCATGCTGGAACGACAAGACCGAAGAATTCGAAAGTTGACCCGGGTTGGGCTGTTGGGCCTGGTGTGGGTATTGTCGGGCTGCGGGTACCACATGGGGGCGCCGTTCAGTCCCGAGATTCGATCGGTGCATGTTCCGATTTTCAGTTCCAGCAGCAGTCGCCGGTCGATCGAATACCAGTTGACCGAAGCGGTCCAGAAACAGATTCAGCAGCGTTCGCACTTTCGGCTGGTCAAAGAAGAGTCTGCCGACACGCGACTGACGGGGCGGATCCTCGACCTTCGCAAGACCGCATTGGGACTGACGGAAAACAGCGATGCCCGCGAGCTGCAGGTGAATCTGCAAGTCGAGGTGACGTGGGAAGACGTTCGAACGGGGCAGATTCTGGCGCAACAGCGCGTGCCGCTGCCCCCAGAGATGTTGCAGATGGCGGTTCAGGCTGAGTTTGCCCCGGAAGTCGGGCAGTCGCTGGCGACCGCCGATCAAACGGCGATTAACCGTCTGGCGCGTGACATCGTGAACATGATGGAAGTTCCCTGGGATTGAGGCGGACGACAATCTGCTGGGTTGGGGCTTCACATGGGTTGCGAATCTGGTAGAATGACGGAACGACTGAGATTGAGTCTCAGTATTGGCTCCTTCGGTTTGTCAGGAACCCAGCGTCATGCAGATCGTCCCCATGGATCTCCTGAATCCCGGCGAATCCGGGTGCATCCTCGAAGTTGAAGGGCAAAGCGATCTGGTTCGCCGCCTGGGCGAGATGGGGTTGCGGGCCGGTGTCGAGATTCGAATGGTTCAGCCGGGGCGCCCGTGCATCGTGGCCTTCGATCATCAGCGGCTCAGCTTTCGTGGAGAAGACGAGGCCGTCGTTCTGGTCGAGGTGACCCGTCCGTGAGAACTTTGGACACGCTGCAACGGGGCGAACGGGCGCTGATCGCCGATGTCTCAGGCGACGATGCTGTCACGGTGCGACTGATGGAAATGGGGCTGGTCGAGGGAGAGGAAATTGAGAACCTGGGGGCCGCTCCGCTGGGCGACCCGGTTGAATTTCTCATTCGTGGCTACCGCCTGTCATTGCGGCTTACCGAAGCCCGCCGTGTACAGGTGACATGAACTTTCGGAACCGCGAACCTGTTCTATGTCGATCGTTGCTTCTTCTGCCCGGCCGCTGACTGCGGTGCTCATTGGCAATCCCAATACGGGCAAGAGCACTTTGTTCAGTGCGCTGTCGGGGTTTCATGCCCTGACGGGAAATTTTCCCGGTGTGACGGTCGAGAAAAAGATCGGGCGGACAAAATGCGGCGAGCGGGTGGTAGACATTGTCGATCTTCCTGGAACGTACAGTCTCTCGCCGCGAACGCTCGACGAAATGGTCGCGGTGAACGTGTTGTTAGGACGGCAAGCCGAGTTGGCCCCGCCTGACGTTGTTATTTGTATCATTGATGCGTCGAACATCGAACGCAATCTGTATCTGGTGAGCCAGGTGCTGGACTTGCAGCTCCCGACGGTTGTCGTGCTCAATATGGCCGACGTGGCCGCCAGCCGCGGGATGGAAATTGACGAGCGGGCACTCGCGCAGCGGCTGGGACTGACGGTGGTCAGAACCGAGGCCCACCGTCGACGGGGGATCGAGGAATTACGACAGGCAATCATTGCCTCAGCCGACGGTAAATATGAGCGGCCGCGAGTTTTCCCACCCGCATTCGCCGATGAATGCAGCCGACTCGACGAATGCCTGAAACAGCTGGGCCAGCCCGACACGCCGTATTACCTTTTGGAGCGACTGTTGCTGGATGTGGGGGGCTACCTCGAATCGCATCTGGTGCTGAACGGGGAGGCGGGCGCTCTGACGGCGCATCTGACCGACGCGCGCCGACGGCTGGCCGAGCAGGGTTGCAAAGTTCCCGCGGTCGAAGCGCGGGTGCGGTACGACTGGGTGCGTCAGGTTCTGGCAGGCGTCGTCAAGAAGCCGGCCGCGCGGCCGGTGACCCTCAGCGACAGGCTCGATTCGCTGTTAACGCATCGCTTTGTCGGACTGGCGTTTTTTGCCGTCCTGATGTTCATCGTTTTTCAGGCGATCTTCGTCTGGGCCAGGTACGTCCAGGACGCATTCGAGCTGGTGCAGCAAACGATTGGTCGTTTGATCGGCGAAATCGTGCCGCCGGGCGCCCTGCAAAGTCTGCTCGTCGACGGAATGGTTGCCGGTGTGGGCGCGGTACTCACGTTTCTTCCGCAGATCGTGATTCTGTTTCTATTCATCGCTCTGCTTGAAGATTGCGGGTATATGGCACGGGCCGCCTTCATCGTCGATCGGCTGATGACGCGGGTGGGGCTGTCTGGCAAATCGTTTGTGCCTTTGATGTCGTCTTTCGCCTGTGCCGTGCCGGGGGTCATGGCCACGCGCGTGATCGAAAATCGCCGCGACCGGATGACGACGATTCTAGTGGCTCCGTTGATGAGCTGTTCGGCGCGGCAGCCGGTTTATTTCCTGATGGTGGCGGCGTTCATTCCGGGGACGGCGTACCTGGGGGGCTGGATCAAACTCCAAGGGTTGGTGTTGTTCGGGATGACATTTCTGGGAGTGCTGGTCGCGGTACCCGTCGCGTGGCTCTTGAAAAAAACCTTGTTTCGGGGCGAAACGCCTCCGTTTGTCATGGAACTGCCCAGCTACAAATGGCCCTCTGTGCGAGTTGTTCTGCATCGGGTCTACGATCGAGCGAAAGCGTTTGTCGTGCGTGCGGGCACGCTCATTTTTGCCACCAACGTACTGGTTTGGGGGGCCGGGTATTATCCGGGCGACCACAGCCGCGTCGATGCCCTGCAGGTCGAAATGGACCGCCTGCAGCAAACCGCAGGCGACAACCCCCAGATGCGTCGTGATCTGGAGCCGCTGACGGCCGAGCAGAACCAATTGCGGGGCGAGCTGTTGGCGCAGAGTATTCTGGGCCGGCTGGGGAAATTCATTGAGCCTGTGGTGTCGCCGCTGGGGTGGGACTGGCGCATCGGCGTGGGAGTGATCGCTTCCTTCCCGGCGCGGGAAGTAATCGTCGGAACTTTGGGAACGATCTACAGCCTGGGAGGGATCGAGGATCCCGAAAACGACACGCGCTTGCAGACGGCGCTGCAATCCGCGACCTGGCCCGATGGACGGAAGGTTTATAACGTGCCCGTCGCCTTCTCGATCATGGTTTTTTTCGCGCTCTGCGCGCAGTGTGTTTCGACGCTGATGGTTATTAAGCGTGAAACGAACAGTTGGAAATGGGCGGCATTCACTTTTTTCTACATGACATGTCTGGCCTACGCCGGTGCCTTTGCCGCCTATCGCCTTGGCATGCTGATGAGTTGAACCATGCCTGAATTCGAATGGCAGCAGTTCGTCGCGCTGGTGGCCGTCGCGGGGGCGGCGTGGTTTCTCGTACGCCGCGGTTGGAAACTGCTGCGGCCAGACAAATCGACTGGCAGCGCGTGTGGCTCGTGCGGTTCGTGTGCGACCGGCAAGAACGAAACGGGCGGCCCGGTGACAGCGTTTGTTTCGCTGGAATCGCTCGCCGCGAGCGATCGCAAGAATTGAGTGCGCCCGGCTGCCGTCTGGCCCGAAACAAACACACCCGGCTTCAAATTGAAGCCGGGCGCGCTCGCCTCACGTTGTGTACATCACGGTGACAGGTGTTGTTATGGATTATTCTTCTGTGCGGTCGTCGCACCGGTGCCTGCTACAACCTTTCCGCGGGCCTTGAACGTCACGGGTTCAGAACTTCCTGCGATCGTAACCGTGAATTCATCGGACAGCGTCCCCGGTTCTGAGGGTGCAATCATGGTAAGCGGCACGACGTGGGTGGCCTTGGTGTCTTTGGGCAGACGGACTTCAAACATTCCCTGCGTCAGTTCGCTTTCGATTTTCTCGATGGAGAAGGGCTTGCGGGTGCTTGCGCGGACAACGATATTGACGGTCTTCCTGGCTCCGGGATTCACCGTGCCGAATTCGACGATTTCTGGGGCGACCACATATTCGGGCTCGACCCGGCCGGCGATGAGCACGGGAATGTACGGGTTGCCGGCCTCGTCGGTAATCAGCGTCAGTTGCTCGCGAAGTTCGCCCA